>JAISJO010000040.1 GCA_031261485.1 Propionibacteriaceae bacterium
AGCCGATGCAAACTGGCGATGGCAGCCTGCGCGAGCAGTTCGGCAAGTGGTTCAGCATTGTCATTGTCTGCTTTGATGAGTGCGTTGAGGTATCGCTGCCGCTGGGTTTTCAAGATCACAATGGGTGGCCAACCTAGTCGAGTCAGGATCAGGTTGAGAACCAGTCTGCCTGTACGCCCGTTGCCGTCGAGGAAAGGATGAATGCGCTCAAACTCGACATGGATACGCGCCATGGCCAACGGCGCGTCTACCTGCGCAATGCCGCCAGAATTGATGGCTCGGCCGAAATCGTTCACCTGGGCGACCCACGCATCGATCAGCGCAGGTATGAGGGGAAATGTTGGTGGTTTCATCCCACCGGGAAAGGCCCTGATCTCATGTTGCCGGTAACTCCCCGGAGTCTCGGTCTCTTCTGCGGCCGGGTGTGGGGCGACTTGCCACACGTGTCCCATCGTCATCTGGTGAAGGTGACGCAGTTCGGTGATTGTCACCAGTTCATCATGAAGATAGCTGCGGTTGAGCCCCGCCTGATCGAAAACCCATCGGGAAGCCTCAGCGTAGCCAAGGACTTCCATGTAGTCCTTCAGATCCTTGGCCCCCACCACACGACCTTGCTCCAGCAAGGCTTCGACTTCTCGTAGAACGAGCGTGTTGCCCTCAACCGCTGTCGAGTGATGCACTTCCGAGTGCCAGAGGTCCTGCCAGACATCTTCGGCCTGCTCAAAGGATGGCAATCCACCAAGAGAGCGCAGCTCGGTGATCGCAGCAGCGAATTGCTCAAACACCGCTCGTCTTGGAGGTCGTCCTCTCCGTGAACTTGTCATAGGTAGAGCTTAGCTAAATAATCAACACAAGTCACGAGGTTGTTCTCTGCGATGGGACACTCCGGTCCTTGACCTGCTTTTGGTCCGAGCATGAGTAACAGAAAGTGCGAGGACTTTCTGTGCATGAGACACACTTTTACAAGGGACTTTCTGTTAAGGTTGCACACTTTTACAAGGGACTTTTGTGTTTACTGGCGACGCTTGCACGACTCAAAACCATCTGGCGGATGAGTCTGGGTCCCGCGATTGACATGCCGGATGGCAATGTCGTCTTATCAGCCCTTGTCAGTGGGCACGACCTGAGCGGCAAGCTGGGCTTTGACGCTTAGCTCGGCGGCTTTGAAGGCGTGTACTTGGGTCATGGCGGTTTCGGTGCGGTTGAGGCAGTCGAGGATGAGGCGACCGAAGTACGGGGTGCCGACCTTGCCGGATACGTTCATTTTCCATTCACCTTGGCCGTTGACGACGAAGACATTGCCGGGGCCGTCGTCGGTGCCGACATTGAGGTACTTGCGCTGCTCGATGTACCCTTCTGTGCCGAGGACGAACATGCGCCCGTCGCCCCAATTCTGGAGGCCGTCCGGGGTGAACCAATCGACGCGGAAGTAACCGGACGCGCCGGTGTTCGTCAGCAGGGAGCACTCCCCGAAATCATCCAACTCTGGATACTGCGGATGGGCGTAATTGGCAATGGCCGCACCGCGTATTTCAGCGTCGGACGCACCGGAATACCACAGGACTTGCTCGATGTTGTGGCTCCCGATGTCGCAGAGAATCCCGCCATACTTCTCCTTCTCGAAGAACCATGCGGGCCGAGGGGACTGGCCGAGTCTGTGAGGGCCCAGGCCGAGGACCTGGAGGACGCGCCCGATGACGCCGCGTTCGATAAGTTGGCCCGCGAAGACCGCCGACTCCACATTGATGCGCTCCGAATAGTACACCGCATACTTCTGCCCGGTGCGCTCGACCGATTCTTTGGCCCTGGCCAACTGGTCCAGCGTTGTCAGCGGGGCTTTGTCAGTGAAGTAATCCTTGCCCGCCCCCATGACGCGAATGCCCAAGTCAGCACGCTCAGACGTCACCGCCGCACCCGCCACGATCTTCACCGCCGGGTCCGAGAGAACCTCCTCTTCAGAGCGCGCGACCTTGGCCTGCGGGAACAGTTTCAGGAACTCCGCGACCTTGGCCTCGTCTGAGTCGTACACCCATGTGACATTGGCACCTGCTTCTTCGAGCGCCTGGCACATGCCGTAGATATGAGGGTGGTCGAGATGGGCCGCCGCGATGGGGAACTCGCCCTTGGTCACCACGGGCGTGGGTTTGGGGTCCGGCTGGTAGGGGCATTCATCAAAACGAGACATTATTGCTTCTTTCTTATGGTAAAGGTGGGGCTGCACGCATGCTGAGGGAAACACTGATTATCGACCACTCCAACTGTCATCCCGCACGAAGTCGCAGGGTCTCCCCTTGTCAGATGGATTCTGCGACTACACGCAGAATGACGAGATGCGTCAACCAGTGTTTCCTTACGGAAGTGCTGGTTGTTGGCCACTCCACATGTCATCTTGCCCCCTGCGACTTGCGCGCAGGGTGACGGCGCAGAATGGCGAGATGCGTTAATGATCGTTTCCTTCGTGGGTTGGGGCGGGAGAACTGGGAACCGTGATGAAGCCACCTTGATCCTCCACGGAGGCGGTCTTCTCGAAGAAGTGGGGGGCGCGGCAGGCAAGCTGCCCTGCCTGATAGTACGGATCATCGGCTGACAAGGGGAAATCCACCGTACGTTTCTCGATACCGGACTCGTAAATGGCAGTCGCCAACTCCATCGCCGCACGACCGTCCTCACCAGTGACTGCGGGAGGACGGCCCGACTCAAGTGCGTCCAGGAAGTCGCCAATCTGGCCTTCATGGCCGACATGGGCTAGCGGTACATGCCGACTGGCCAAGTCGTCGAGTTCTCTGACCAAGTCCGGATTGCCGCCTGGCAAGGGGAAACCGTTGGGCTGAGGGGTGTACGCCACCACCCGCCACGGCTGAGACACCCGCGCTTTGGTCCCCTGGACGACGATGGACTGCTCCTCGCCGTGGTCGACCACCGAAGCGGAAATCACAGCCAGCCCACGTGGATAACTCAAGATAGAAACCGACAAGTCCTCAACCTCGGAGTTGTCATGGGCAGTATTGGCGAGGACCGACGTTACCTTCTGCGGCATTCCGGCAAGCCACAGGGTCAAATCCAAGTGATGAATGGCCTGCGACAGTGTCGCCCCTCCCCCTTCGGAAGCCCAGGTACCTCGCCACCACAAGTCGTAATAAGACTTGCCTCGCCACCACGACGAACTGACCTCTACGTGCGTCAGGTCGCCCGCCAGTCCCGAGTCAATGGCCTCTTTGAGAGTGGCCATGTCGTCGCGGAAGCGGTTCTGAGCGACGACCCCAAGCTTCTTGCCCGACTCCCGTGCGGCAGCGATCATGGCGTCGCACTCCTCCAAAGAAGGCGCCATCGGCTTCTCGACCAAGACATTGACTCCTGCGCGAAGTGCGTCGATGGTGACCTGCGCATGCGACGCGGGCGATGTACACACGTCCACCATGTCGATGCGCCCGGACTCGGCCTCCAGCAGTGCGGTGTGCGAGTCGTACACCCTTACCTCCAACCCGAACTCCTCAGCAAGCGCACGCGCCTTGTCGGGATAGATGTCGTACAACGCCACAATCTGACACCGATCAGGGAATGCGAGATACCCTCTGACATGGGATTTCGAGATATTGCCTGTGCCGATGATGGCGACGGAAATCATGGGTGCCCTCCAAGAATGCTCTGACTTCCATCCTATGAGCGCACCCGCGCGATGTACCCGAACCGCCATGAGTTGCACGGGATACAGCCCAGGACAAAAACCGGGACAAAAAGGACCGTCCCCTTTTGTCCCAAAGGGACCGCCCCCCTATGTCTGTCCCCAGTGCTTTCTTTATGTCGTGCTCCGCCGTCACCCTGCGTCACATGTCATGCTCCGCAGGCCGCGCCCGGTGTCGGGGGACCCCCAAACACCGGACGACCGATTGAGCCGAAGAACGAAGCTCGCTTCGATTCCGAGGCGATTGAAGGTCGTTGAAGGCGGAATGGCCGCCAAGCATGGCGCCCCTCGACGAAAATCGCACCATGGTCAACAAGCCAGCGTCGGAGGATTTTGGGGGGGGTGACACCGAGGCAGGCCCCCAGCCACGACCAATGTCAACCAGCAGTATCCAACTTTGGCCACTTCCGTGCATTTTCACCACCAGAGAACGAAGTAGGATCACAGTCAGCCCGAATCCACCCCCGAAATGGGCGAACTTTGGACCAACTCCGTGCCTTACCCTCAAAATCGGCCGGTTATGGCCAAAGTTGGACGTACGGAACGCCGACGAAGCCGTCACATTGTGTAGAACCCGGCCAAGGCCTTACTCAATCCATCCACATCAGCGGGACAGCACATCTCCCGCGCGGAATGCATAGACAACAGAGGCACGCCCACGTCGACGGTGGTAATGCCCAAGCGTGTGGCTGTGATGGGGCCGATGGTCGTACCGCACGACACCGCGTTGTTGGATACGAAAGTCTGGTACGGGACCCCGGCCTCTTCGCATGCGCACCTCCACAGCGCGGCGCCCAAACCATCACTGGCGTAATGCTGCTTCGCATTGACCTTGAGCATGGGACCGCCGCCCAGAATGGGACGCTCGTCGGGGTCGTGCATCGTGGGGTAATTGGGGTGGACCGAATGGCCAGCATCGGCAGAGACGACCCATGACTGAGCATAAGTACGATGGGTTTCCTCGGTTGTCATACCCAGGCCCGCGACGATTCTGTCCAGAACGGTCTCCAAGAACGGCCCTGCGGCACCTGTCCGCGTCGAAGACCCCACTTCCTCGTGGTCGAAACAGGCCAGGACCGGGACACTGTGCCCCGAGTACCCCTTGCCTGTCGCCTCCCCGAGCGCAACCATCCCTGCGTACACGCTTGTCAGATTGTCCATTCTCCCACCAGCAAGGAACTCGGAGTTGAGGCCGAAGACTTCAGGGGGTTGCGGGATGTACGAAAAGAGGTCGTGCCCGGCGATCTCGTCCACTTCGCAGTCGGCAAGGTGGGCCAGTGCTTTCATGAGTCCCGAGGCCGAATCAGGCTCGGCACCAGCCATCGCCCAGATTGGCAGGAGATGGGTCTGCTGGTCCAGATGTAAAGAATCATTGACCGAGCGGTCCAGATGCGGCGCCAGTTGCGGAATCCTGAACCATGGCCCAGTGACAACCTTTCGGGACTCGAACCATGTCGTCACTACCCGTCCGGCAAGGCCGAACTCCCGGTCCAGCCACGAATTGAGCAGGGGCCCGCCGTACACCTCCATCCCCGCCTGCTCGAAGCCATGCGCTGTGTGTGCCGGATGGGGTTTGAGCTTGAAGCCGGGGGAATCCGTGTGCGCGCCGACGATGCGAAAACTGCCCACGCCATTGGTGATGTTCTGAGGGAGGCAATACGCAATGATTGCGCCGTCACGCACCACCATGTGCCCGCCGGGGTTGGTGTTCCAGGCGTCCAACTCATGCTGGAGGATGTACCCCCGCTCGCCCAAGTACTCAGCCACTTCGCCAACTGCATGGTACGAGGAAGGCGACGCAGCCAGAAAGTCAGCAAATGTCATACCACCAGTCTTCCACGCCTGCGTGTACAGGAAAACTCAGAACAAGAAGCCAGCACTGCCGCAAAGCCGCAATGAACAATGCTGACACTTCATGAAGTTGTGGGCAGCCCGGACGGAAGCCACAGCCCGGCCGGAAACCACGGCCTCATACCCGGGCCCGAAATGACAAGCACTTAGGACAATATGAATGGGTAACTTGCCGCTGGCCCGCTGCACCCTTGTGCCTGATAGTACTTCGCAGTCAAGACATGACTGCCCAGTGACAAGGTGTGTACGAACGACGTGTCGATGGAGCCAGAGCCAGTATCAGCAACACCAACAACGACACCATCCACCGCATACTCGATCTGCATCCCGCTCAGCAGGCCGGACCCGGTGATTGTGATTGTGTTTCCCGCCACGGACACCCAAGCGTTAGGCGCGCCCGCCTGCGTCACGGCGACCTGTGTACGAGGGCTTTGCAGACCCGAAATGACGACGTTGTATTGGTGGACAGACGGGTTGGTGACTACCGCGTTGGAGTCCATGGACCAGGACCCATCGGCGCCGACGAGGACCTGAATGGGAGCGCCTATCCCGGTCGTTATCGTGAGAGTGTCACCGGGTTCAGCCGTGCCAGACAGCTTCGGCCCACAGATATTCTGCGGCCCGGAGTCGACGGCATCCACGACGACTGGCCTAGGACTAGTACCATCCGGTGGAAGCGGCTGCGTCGAAGAAACAGGCTCAGAGGATGCTTCGGTCGTTGCCTCGGTGGGCGCTCCAGACTCACTTCCGGTCGAACTTGGGGTATCGGAGGCACTCGGATCAACACTCGGAGCCGAGGTGGCACTGGGCAGATCCGTGGCCGATGACTGTTCGCTCGGAGTCTTGGGGTCGCCGACACCGCCCATGTCAAGAGCGAACTTACCCAACAAAGCCAAGAGAGCTAGGACAACAACAGCGATCAGAACCCACTTCAGCCATGCCCATACGCCCTTCTTCTTGCGGTCGTTCTGATCTGGTTCGACCCCTTCATCAAGAGGTTGGATGGAACTGGCGTCTTCAGCGTCGCCCGCATCGGGCCCGGCGTCACTGCCGACACCTTCTTGGGCATCTTCGCCAGAAAGAACAGCCAGCCCAACATTGTCGGGGTCAACGTCATCGGCCTCATCGGCCTCATCGTCCGATTCCCAGTCTTGGGCCCCACCAGTGTTGTCACCCTCGTCGATGGGTTCATCAAGAATGGGTTCCTCGGATACAGGTTCCTCGGGCGCAGATTCTTCGAATGCCGGTTCTTCGGCAGGGGGTGTAGAGGGAACAAAGTCGTCCAGGCCCAGGTCTTGGAGGATCTCCTCGGGAGTGGAAACTGGCTTCTCCGTCTCGTCCCAGGCCGAAGGCCAATTGGGGAAAGTTCTCGGGCGCGTGATATCACCGGCATCAGCGAGAGCACTCGACGTTGCTTCACCAGCGAGCGCGGTGGCTGCGGCGGCGCCGAGCACGCCCGCGGTCGCCAGCCCCGCTTTTCCCGAGTCATCAGCATCCTCGACTTGGTCACCGTCTGGTTCGTCGGCACTGTCGTCTGCCTCGGCAGTTCGCACAGCATTGGAAGCAGACAGGGCAGCAGTGCCACCTGAAGCAGCGGCAACTGAAACCGGCGAGAATCGCGGCGCCGAGCGAGGGAGCGCACTCTCCCAGAAAACTGGCATCTCACTAGGAGTGATGACCCCTCCATCGCCGCCAACGAGTCGCTGGATGTCGGGCGCACCCCATCCGCGTGGACTGACGCCGACAACACCGCGCAAGAGGGCCACTCCCAGCGAAGACGGCGTCGTCGGTTCACTCGTCGATGCCCCGGCAGAAGCGGGCGCCTGGCTGGAGGCAGGAGCACCGTTGTACTCCTGAACAAGCTGCGCAAACTGGGCCTTGGCCTGCACTTTGAGAGCAACGGCCATGGCCGGTCTCTCGTTCATCCGCGCGGCAATGGCAGTCGCCGATAGCCCCGCCACTTCCCCTAGCCACAAAGCCTCCCGATGCCGTTCGTCCATAGCAAAAAAAGCACGCGCAATCGCATCGCCTTCCTTACCTCCAGAGGAACTGGCTTCATTGCCGACACGTTGGATGCCGTAATCCTCAACCGCTCTATCCCGGATCGTCGCGTACATGTACGGGCGGAACTCGCCGGTGGGAGCATGACCCTCCACGGCGGCCCAATAAATGGACACGAATGCGTCGGAGGCCAAGTCCTCGGCGGCATCCGGACCAACCAGGCGTGAGGCATATGCCCGCGCCGAGGCCACATATCGCGTCCACAACTGCGTGTAGGCGGTCTTATTTCCCCATTGGGTCAGAGCAAGGAGTTCATCGTCAGGAACCAAGGCCTCATCTTGTTGCT
>JAISJO010000067.1 GCA_031261485.1 Propionibacteriaceae bacterium
CGACACGACACCGCCTCGCCCGATTTTGTCGGCGGTGCCTTATACGATGAACCCATGAGTTTGAGCGAGCAAGAGAAGGCGATCCTGGGTTTCGAGCGCCGACGTTGGAGGATGCCCGTGGAGAAGGAACACGCCATCGCCGCGACCTTCGGATTGTCGGGTCCGAGGTATTACCAACTCCTGAATGCTCTCATCGACCGTCAAGAGGCGATGGCGGAAGACCCTCTGCTCATCTCCCGGCTGCGACGACTGCGCGAACAAGCCACCAGCGCCCAGTCCCAACCGGCTCATAGTGTTTTCAGGTAGCCCCTGAGGTAGAATCACTCCTATGGCTGAGGACCGAGTGAGCGCAGACGACGACTACGACGTCATCGACGATTCTGACGATGGCGGGGCTCGTGGTCCTCGGCGCTCCATTGGTTATCGCAAGAGGCGTTGGCCGAAAGTCGTGCTCATCGTGGTTGGCTGCCTCGTTCTCGTGCTGGGTGCGGGTGTGGGATACGCCTGGTGGGACCTGAACAACAAGTTGGGCGATCCGGACACCTCCGGCATGATGAACACGTCACGTCCGCCCACTTTCTCCTCCACCACCAGCGTCAAACATCCCGGTGATCCTTATGCCGGACGGGCCATGAACATTCTCGTCATGGGCGTCGATTCGCGCCTAGGAGAAAATGGCAATTACTCTGGCGACGGTGACGAACAGGGCGACATGATGCGCTCGGACACGACCTTCATCGTGCATGTTTCCGCCGACCGGACGCGCGTGGACCTCGTGTCCATCCCCAGAGACGTCCTCATCATCATTCCTGACTGCGTTGACCCGGAGGGGAACCTCGTCTACGGAGCGGGCTGGGCGAATATGGGCTTCAACGCCGCCTTCGCCTATGGGGCGCTGGGCAACGAAATCGGCACGGTGGAGTCGGGTGCGGTATGCGCACTCAGAGCGACCGAAGAGATGTCGAATGTGCACATCGATGCCTTCATCGTCGTGGACTTCGCTGGGATGGCCAGGGTCGTCGATTCCCTGGGTGGTGTCGACATGTGCCTCGTTGAGCCAGTGGAATCCGAACTGGCTGGCAACTTGAGCTTGCCGGCTGGATGGAACCACTTCGATGGGACCACAGCGATGCAATATGCGCGTGCTCGCACCGGCCTGGGTTTGGGCGACGGTTCGGACCTGACTCGTATCAAACGTCAACACGCACTCATCTTGTCCATTGTCGATAAGTTCTATTCACTGAATTACTTCTCAGACTTCCCCAAGGTGTACAACTTCGCCGGGTCGGTCGCCGAATCGGTGACCACCGACTTGGGGTCGAATATCGCCCAGTTGGCTGGTTTCGCGTTCTCGCTCAGGGACTTCTCCATGTCCAACATGACGTTCAATATGATTCCGGTTTCAGGAGCCGCCGACGGGGTCCATGTCGTTCTTGTTCCCCAACTGGACCAGCCAATTTGGGACGCCCTGGCCACGGACCAGCCTCTGCCAACCACCGGTCAAACTGTCGAGTCTCCCACCGAAACTCCGTCGTTTGACCCGACGGCAGCCCCCGTCGATCCCGGCGCTGATCCTGTCGTCCCCGCTGGCCCCTGTGGCTAAGCAGCATCAGACAAGCGCACTAGTGTACGGTTGTTGTCGTGTCGGTGATTGATTGGCTCTTGGGCACGCCCCTGGGGAAGGTCCTCTACTTCTGCTACTGGCTCCTCGGCAATTACGGACTCGCCATCGTGGTCTTCACCCTCTTCACCAAGATCGTCCTCTTCCCACTGTCGATGCTGGCCCAGAAGAATGCCATCATCATGGCGCGCCTCAAGCCTCAACTGGAGGACATCAAACGCCGTTTCGCGGGCAATTCCTCCCTCATCTTGGAAGAACAACAGAAGCTCTACAAGACCAACCATTACTCCGCGCTGAAGGGGTCGCTGCCGCTGCTCGTGCAGATACCTCTCATCTTGGGCGTCATCTCGGTGGTGTACCACCCCCTCAAGCACGTTCTCGGCCTGTCCACCTCAGTCATCACGTCTCTGGTGGCCAAGGCTGCGGTGCTCTTGGGAGTGCCTGAGGCTGACTTGGGGTATTCGGGCCAGACCCGTGTCCTCGAACTGGTCCAGACCAACCCTGACGCCTTCACACCGGTGGTGTCCGCCGATATCGTGTCCCGCATCCAGTCGGTGGACCTACACTTCCTTGGGCTGAACCTGGGGGATGTGCCTTCATGGGGTTCTGTCACCATGATCTGGCCAATCGCGTCAGCGCTCTCGGCACTGGCATTGTGCCTTTATCAGAATCGGTATTACGTCCTGCAGCGCTTCGCAGGTCCAGGCTCCAGAATTGGCATCACGGCCTTCATGGTCGCCTTTTCGGGGTATTTCGCGGCCATCCTACCTGGCGCTTTCGGCTTGTACTGGACGGTGGGCAACCTTCTCGGCATCGCGGTCGTGTGGTTGTGCAACGTCATCGACGACCCACGCAAGAAGGTGGACTACTCCACGATTGTGACCTGGGCGCCCCTGAGCAGAGAAGAAAGGGCCGTCAAGCGCGCCGCTGCCAGGTTCGCCGCCGCGAAAGGCCGTGAGGATCGCCGCCTCTTTCGCGCCGCTGGGCACAAGGAGGTCATCTTCTACTCTGAAGGTTCAGGGTTTTGGAAGTACTTCGCGGGCATCATCAACCAACTGGCCCACGACGGTATTCACGTCCATTACGTGACGTCCGACGCGGAAGACAAGGTCTTTTCCCGGCGCAGCGACCATCTCACGCCCTACTATGTCGGGGCCAAGGCCCTCATCCCTTTCATGATGCAACTCGATGCTGACATCGTCGTCATGACCCTGCCTGACTTGGAGAAATATCACATCAAGCGCTCGCTGGTGCGCAAGGACATGGAGTACATCTACCTCGACCACGGAGTCGGGAGCTTCCATCTCATGCTGCGCGAAGGGGCGCTGGATCACTTCGACACGATCTTCTGCAATGGCCCCAACCATGTCGCGGAGGTGCGTCAGACTGAGGATGTCTACGACCTTGCTCCCAAGAAACTGGCCGAGGTGGGGTTCCCGCTCTTCGATGACATGATCGCCTCCCTGGAAGCCCAAGGCGGATTCCCGGTCAACGACCCGCCTGTGGCGCTCATCGCTCCCTCTTGGCAACCGGAGAACATTCTGGAACTTTGTTTGGACGAAACTGTGACGCCCCTAGTGGAGGCTGGGTTCCATGTCATCGTGCGTCCCCACCCTGAGTTCGTCAAACGTTTCGGGGACAGGGTTCGGGCCATGCAGGTGAACTTCGCGGACCACATCGATTCAGGGGCCGTGGAGATTCAGACGGACTTCTCCTCGTCCTCCACTGTCTACAACGCGAATGTCCTGGTCACAGACTGGTCCACCATCGCCGCCGAGTTCTGCTTCACCACCTTGAAACCGACCATTTTCATCAACACGCCCATGAAGGTCATGAACCACAACTGGGAGAGAATCGCCGCCGTTCCACTGGAAATATCCCTGCGTGACGAGGTGGGGGTGTCCCTGGAGATGGATGACCTGGGCCGTATCGGGGAGGTGGCCCGCGACATGGCGGACAATCCTGGGCGTTGGCACGATGTCATTGAAGAGGTAAGGGCGCGCACCCTGTTCAACCTCGGCCATTCCGCACAAGCCGGAGCGACGTACATCGAGAACGGTCTGGAGACCCGCCGCCGCGCGCTCGCCGTGCGGGAAGCCGAAGACGCGGTCCTTGAGGGAAGATCGACTCCAAGTCAGGAGGCATTGTTGGCTGACGAGGAGGCCCGCCAGACCCGTGAGGAGATCGAGGCGTTGCGAGATCAAGCGAGTGAACTGCGTGCCATGGCAGATGCGGTGGCTGACGAGGCCGACGCCCGCGAGGCTCAATTGGAGGCGGCACATGCCTAAGCGCTGGATTCCACTCTTGGCTTTCATGGCGGCAGTGATCGTCTTCCAACCCCAACCTGCTCAGGCGGCGTACATCGACCCCGCCACGACGAGCTACATCATCCAAGTCGTTTCTGGTCTGCTCATCACCGCGTCGGTCGCCATCGGCGTCTTCTTCCGCAAGATTCAGCTCTTTCTGGTCCAGGCGGGTGCGCGCATTCAGGTGTGGTGGATCAGGAACTTCACCGCGTCTGGACGCAAGGCTGCCGCTTCGCGTTCGAGAGCAGACGCGGCGGCGACCGCCAAGAGGTCTGCTGCTGTCCAGCGGCGGTCAGTCTCAAGCGTGGCGGCCCGAGCCTCCCTCGCGGGCGTGTCTGGCGGCAAAGGTAGTTCATCAGGGCGTGTGACGTCCGGTGCCGTGGACGACGCCGCGCCACTGAATCGCCGCACACTCCTGTGGTCAGATTCCCGGTCTTTTGCTGCCCGTGCGGGGCTCGCGGCCCTTGTCGCAGCGGGGTTCTCCACTGTGTACATCCTCTTCGCCATCCTTGACCTGTACGCCTCCAACTCAGCCGACCTTCCCTTCCGCGTCGGTGATGTCGCGCCCTTGGCGTTCGGGCTGTGGGCCGGGGTGACCGTCGCGATCCTGGCGGTCCTGATCCTTCTCAAAGGTCGGGTCTTCGACCTGGTGGCCTCCCTCATCCTGGGCGTGGCCATAGCCGGATGGGCACAAGCGAACTTCTTCAATCCGGAGTACGGCCAACTCATGGGCGACTCGATTCAGTGGCAAAAGAGCACAGCCGTCGCCCTCGTGGACCTCATCATCTGGATCGTCATCATCGCCATCTTCCCGCTCTTGCGCCTTGTCGGACGCAAAGTATGGACCGCCTGCCTCGTCATTTCCTGTGCCTTCCTCCTCACCGGTTCGGCGGCTTCCTTGGCCGTGACCTACTCGGGGTCGGTCATCCAGAGCCAGGAAGACGGGCTCATGGGATACCTCTCCTACGAGGACGCTTTCCATGTGTCCTCCACCCACAACGAGATTGTCTTCCTTCTGGATGAGTGCGACATCGACTACGTCCATACCATCGAAAAAGAAGACCCCCACTTCTTCGACGCTCTGACGGGGTTCACTCGATTCGACCAGAACATTACCCATTTCAACAAGACCTTCCCCTCGGTGGCGTCCATTCTGACCGGCAAGGATTATCTCTATCAGTCCATCATTTCGGACTACTATAAGCAGGCGTGGGGCGGGACGAACGGGTTGCGCGACCTGAAGAACGCCGGATACTCAGTCAATCTCTATGACGACCGGCCCTATGTGTACTGGAATGACACGGAGATTGATGGCCTCATCGACAACATGGTCGTGACCAAGGAGAAAATGAATGTCTCGCAGGCGCTCAACGGACTGACTCGTCTATCCGCTTTCGTGTATGCGCCGGTCATCGCCAAGCCGAGTTTTTGGATGAGCGGGTCGGAGTTGTCGGGCGTGTGGCGTCCAGCCCAGGGCGGCCCGGAGAGGTACACCTTCGACGACCCGCTTTTCCACGACAAACTGCGCGAAGGACTCGTCGTCGATGGGACCCAGCCGAGGTTCATGTTCTTCCACCTCAACGGTTCCCACGGCCCGTTCGTCATGGACGAGCGCGGTGATCGTGTTGCCGAAGGGCAGCAATCGGGCCGCATCGAGCAGACCAGAGGCGCTTTCCAGATTGTCTTCGACTATCTCCAAGACCTGCGCGACCTGGGGTTGTACGACTCGGCCACGGTCGTCATCACCGCAGACCACGGCCATCACGCCGACTTGAACGCTCCCAACCTTCCCGGTCCCAACCTGGCCAGTTTGTTCGTCAAGCCTGCCGGTGCGCCCTCAGCCCCTCTCACGGTGTCCCTGGCGCCAGTGTCCACATCCAACTTCCTGCCGACCATGGTCGCTGAAGCGGGACTGGATCCTGCGCCCTTCGGCCAGACGTACTTCGAGGTGGACCCAGGTGACATGACCCCGCGTATCTTCACCTGGATTCGGTGGAGATACGAGGACGAGGCCCCGTACTCACAAACGTACGAGGTCATCGGGGACGCGAGGCGCTGGGAGAACTGGCACATGATCGGCCAAGCGACCCTGAGGGAAGACGAAGAGCGATAGAGCTCTCGTACCCTGGTTGCTATCGGCATTTCTACCGTCAGAACTCCGCATTTCTACCATCTGAGGTCCGCGTTTCTACCGTCAGAACTCCGCGTTTCTACCGTCGAGGTGGACTGGTGTTCAATTCCTTGGTACTGTTTCCAAAGTTGAACACGCTGGAAGGGGTAAAGCTTTGCTGTCGGCCAATCATTTCGCGGTGCTAAACCAAGTGCGTCTGTCTTCGGATGCGTCCCAGCGCACTTTGGCCCGCGCCACGCAATTGTCCGTGGGGACGGTGAACTCGACTGTGCGCACTCTTCAGGCTCAGGGGCTCATCGATCAGGGATGCCTCACTGACAAGGGAAAACTCGCTCTCGAACCTTATAGGGTGACTAATGCTGTCATCATGGCTGCCGGTATGTCCACGCGCTTCGCGCCTATTTCGTACGAGAAGCCGAAGGGTTTGCTGAAGGTCAAGGGCGAGGTGCTCATTGAGCGGACCATCCGCCAATTGCAGGAAGCGGGCATCACCGACATCACCCTGGTCGTGGGGTACAAGATGGAGCAGTTCCTCTATCTGGAGGACACGATGGGGGTGAAAATCGTCGTCAATCCCGTGTACGCCGAGCGCAACAACAATTCGACGCTCAAGCTGGTCGAGGATCGACTCGACAACACGTACATCTGCTCCGCCGACAACTACTTCTCCGACAACGTCTTCGAGCCCTACGTCTACCACGCCTACTATGCGGCGGTCTTCCAGGAAGGTCCGACCGACGAATGGGGGCTGACAGTCGGTGCGCACGACCGCATCACGAAGGTGACTCCGGGCAAGAAGGATTCCTGGGTGATGCTGGGTCATGCCTACTTCGACCGAGCGTTCAGTCAGAGGTTCACCGCCATTCTGGACGAGGTGTACGACCTAGACGAGACCAAGCCCAAGCTGTGGGAGGCGATCTACTCCGACCATATCCGCGAATTGGACATGAGGATACGCCGCTACGAACCCGGCATCATCTTCGAGTTCGACTCCATGGACGATCTGCGCGACTTCGATCCCGAGTTCCTGGTCAACATCGACTCTTCCATCTTCGACAACATCTGTCGCGTCCTCCGCGTCTCTCGCTCGGACCTGCATGGCTTCCAACCCATCACGGAAGGGCTCACGAACTTGACCTTCCGGTTCTTCGCCGGAGACAAGGAATACGCCTATCGTCACCCTGGCGTGGCGACCAAGGGGATACTGAACCGCAGCGCCGAGGCTCAGGCGGAGGTTATCGCGGCAGAGCTCGGACTTGACTCCAGTTTTGTCCACCTCGACCCTGACACTGGGTGGAAGATATCCCAGTTCATCGAAGTCAGCGAGCATTTCGATTATCACAATCCACACCACGTCGGCCTCGCCATGGACTGCATCCGCACCCTCCACACCAGCGGACGAGCTATCGACAATGTCTTTGATATCTATGCCGAGGCGCGCAAGATCATCGGCCTTCTCTTCCAGGGGTCTTCGCGCAAGTCCAGCGGTGTTCTGGATTTCCCTGACTTCGCCATCTTGGAAGCACAGGCGGGCGCGTTGCACGACCTGACCCAAGCCGATGGCGTGCCACTGGTCTTGTGCCACGACGACTTCTATGACCCCAACATTCTGGTCGTGGGCGATGACTTGTGCCTCATCGACTGGGAATACTCCGGCATG
>JAISJO010000082.1 GCA_031261485.1 Propionibacteriaceae bacterium
AGACACCGACGATGAGTCGGTATGTGATGCTCTGCGCACAGTCGATGCCGCAGAGTGGGTGGCCCGGATGCCCGATGGGTTGGACACCATGGTCGGCTCAGGTCGTACGGCGCTCACGCCGGGCCAGGCCCAACAAATCGCCCTAGCCCGTCTGGTCATCGCCGACCCGCACACGCTGGTCCTCGATGAGGCGACGTCTCTGATCGACCCGACGACCGCGCGCCACGTCGAGGGTTCCATGTCGGCCCTCTTGGGAGGACGTACCGTGGTCGCCATCGCCCACCGCCTCCACACCGCCCACGACGCCGAACGTATCGCAGTGGTCATTGACGGCAGAGTCGCCGAGTTGGGTTCGCATGAGGAATTGATGGCGCTCGATGGGGAGTACGCGAAGTTGTGGGTCGCCTGGACGACGTAGGGAGTTTCTCTTATCGCCTTCCTAGCGCCCAACAAGCAATGGCAGCAGCGGCACCTACGTTGAGGGAATCGGTGCCAGCGCTCATGGGAATCATGACGTGGACATCGGCCTGACCTAGCCAGTCCTCAGATAGCCCCTCGCCCTCGGTTCCCAGCATGAGGGCAAGTTTGTCCAGTCCCGCGCAGCCACCATCATGGTCCTTGCGCCACGTCTGTACAAATGCGTCCAGGCTTACTGCGTCGTCGCTCAAACACAGCGCGACAAGGGTAAACCCGGCTGCTTTGAGTGTGCGCAATCCTTCGAGCGAGTCATCGAACCGTACCCACGGCATCGAGAAGACCGCACCCATCGAGGTCTTGATCGCCCTGCGATACAGAGGGTCAGCGCACTGCGGAGACAGAGCAATCCCGTCCCATCCCAGTCCCGCCGCACTACGAATGATGGTGCCGAGGTTGGTGGGTTCCACGATGTCTTCGCACAGGAGGAGTCGGGAAGAACCGAGCAGGTCGTCAAGAGTTGTCGAAGTGTGTCTGTCGAAACAGGCCAACGCCCCACGATGTACATGGAACCCGGTCAGCGACTCCATGAGAGAGTTCGAGGCGATGTACACAGGTGCGTCACTGCTTGCGACATCAGTTTCTAGGGCAGTGTATTGAGCAGGGGAGAGAAGGAAGGAGCGCGGATGGTACCCGGCTTCAAGTGCTCGCTGAATCACCTTGGCGCCTTCGGCGATGAACACGCCTTCCTTCGCTTCGAGATGTCGCCGCAGGGACGAGTCGCGCAGTGAGACGTAATCCCGAAGTCGCGGGTCGGTTGGGTCGGTGACGTCGATGTACATGGGCACCCAGCCATCTTAATTGGTGTGGGAATGCCCCATCGATCTAGCGATTGGGAAAGAGTAACTGACGGGCTTGGGCCACGGATCTGAAGACGACAGCGTTCATCCCCGCCGCTCTCGCCGCATCAGCATTCGCCTCACGGTCGTCGAAGAAGACCATCTGGTCCAGCGGAACCCCTGCCAGTTCGGATAGTGCCAGAAATGCCCCCGCATCGGGTTTCCGCACACCGATATCGCCTGACACGACCCACGTCCTGATGAGGGAGTCGAGTCCAAACTGCTGTCTCAGAATCCGTGACCATTCCGACACATCGTTACTCAAGCACGCGACATGGGTTCCGAGGGCGGCCAGGTCCTCCAAGAGGGCTTTCATCCCGGGCATGAGCCTATGCCGCGAGCAGTACGTGGCATCGTCGCCATCAACACCACACGCCGCCCAGAACTCGTCCGAGGTAAGGTGTCCCAGGCTCGCCCGCCGATACAACCCTCGAACGTCCGCTTCAGGCAATTTGCAACCGAGTTCGCGCAGGTACGGAATCAGTAATTCAGTCTCATCGTCGCCGACCTCGTACAAGACTCCCATCGCGTCGAACACCACCACCGACGCTCGATTTCCAGGCTCAACCATGCCTCCCATTGTCCCATGCCACAGCCATGCCTCCCTCGCGTCGATTCAGTCATCGAGCCCCGCTGCATGACATCGGCGGACCGAATGTAGTAGAGTAACTCAGGCCTCGAAAGAGGTTTCGGGTTGTGGCGCAGCTTGGTAGCGCACTTGACTGGGGGTCAAGGGGTCGCAGGTTCAAATCCTGTCAACCCGACAAAAGAGTCGCCGAACCTTGACTGGGGGCCCGCCAACGGTCACAGGCTCAAATCCTGTCAACCCAACAAAACGTTGCCGAACCTGATGACCAATACTTCAAACAGTTCACCGTCAAGCACCCCTTGACTGGGGGCCCGCCAACGGTCACAGATTCAAATCCTGTCAACCCGACAAAACGTTGTCGAACCTGACGGCCAATACTTCATACAGTTCACCGTCAAGCATCCCTTGACTGGGGGCCCGCCGACGGTCGCAGGTTCAAATCCTGTCAACCCGACAAAAGAGTCGTCGAACCTGATGACCAATACTTCAGACAGTTCACCGTCAAACACCCCTTGACTGGGGGCCCGCCAACGGTCGCAGGTTCAAATCCTGTCAACCCGACAAAATTGGCAGCGAGCCAGATGATTGAAACCTCGAACAATTCGTCGTCACGCACCCCTTGACTGCGGGCCCGCCAACGGTCACAAGTCCAAATCCCGTCAACCCGACAAAAGAGTCGCCGAACCTTGACTGGGGGCCCGCCAACGGTCGCAGGTTCAAATCCTGTCAACCCGACAAAAAACGTTGTCGGACCCTTCTTTCCGACAGACTCTCCAGCCGCATTCCTTGACCTCCCAGCCAGATCCTAGTTCTGGCGAGTAGATGTTCTCGAGAAGTACCGACAATCACTTTCGAAATAGCCTCTTTACGTGGACATGCGCCAGCGGCGCTTGCCAGCCGGGCGTTGGATTAGTTGGAATAGTCGGATACCATTGCCATATGAGCACACCCTTGGTTGAGACAGCGAGAGTTCTGCCGAAGGGGCAGATTACAATCCCGAAGGCGATTCGGGAGGCGCTAGGCGTGGGCACCGATGACCGAGTGGTCCTCGTGTGGGACGGGCAGAAGGCCACGATGATGAACCCTGCCTTGTACGCGATGCAGTGGTTGGGCGACAAGGTTCGCGTGGATGTTGAGGCTTCGGGGTTCACCTCGGATGAGGACATCGCCGACTATGTCACACAGATGCGGCGTGAGGCGCGCGAGCGGTGAGGGTGCTGGTAGACACGAATGTGTTGATCTCTGCGTTCGTCTTCCCGCAGGGTTTGACGGCCCAGGCTTTCGCCCGAGTGATCGACAGCGACGATGAGGCCATGGTGTGCGGGTACTCTGTCGCTGAGTTGTACGATGTCGTCTCTCGCAAGTTTCCTCGCGTGTTGTCAAGTCTGCCCGAGTTCATGGCTTACCTCACCCAGGGGGTTCGGTTCGTCTCCACGCCGACGGAACCGATTGTCGGCGAGATTGTCTTGCGAGACGAGGGCGACCAGCCAATCTTGCGGGCGGCTCTGGCGAGCGGGGCTGATGTGATTCTGACGGGAGACAGGGACATCTTGGATGCAGGGATGGACTATCCTCAGGCCTTGACTGCCACAGCCTACCTCGCTCGGTCATGAGCGTGCGCGCGGATGGAGTCCATTCGCTTAGGTCGCGATGGCGAAAGCAAAGGCATGTGAGGGCCACGGTCGTACGAACTGGCTGAAAGGACTGGCTCAAGAGTTGGGGTTCTTGTGCGGACAACCCTCGAAATAGCCGCAGTTCGCCGCATAATGCTTGCTTGACAAGGCGATTTCTGTGACTCCACCGACGGTCACCGGCTCAAGCCCTAGCGACCCGAAAGAATCGGCACTACCCCTGGGGCGACGCCATCGTTCAGTCGACGTGAACGGTCTTGTCGCCTGTCATCTTCCAGTCGAAGGGTCCCGAACTGGTGAACACACTTGTCTTGCCGTCGTCGTAGTAGAAAGTCAGCTTCTTGCCACTGACCCCATACTCGGTTGAGAACAACTCGCTGCCGTCATGGTTCACTATCGTCAGGCGATTGTCCGCTGTGGAGTAATCAAAGCCGTAGAAATTTCTCGTCCCGACCCGCAGCCACGCCTGACCGTCAAAGAACACAATTGTGCAGCGAACCTCAAGGCCCATATCGTCCTTGTACGGCGGAAGGGCCCATACTTTCTCGTCTAGGACGACGCGCTGTACGGCAATCTCGGTGGAGCCTGGTTCGAGGAGCCAGCCACCGGATACGTCGCCGCCCCGGCTGTCACCGCCGCACGAACTGAATACAAACAGGCAGGATACCGCCACGACAAGCGTCAATAGCAGAGTCGGGGCCTTCGGGTGGATTCGTGACATTTCGTCCTCCTTGACAGAAATACCGGTCGCCTACAATCGCAGGAATAAGCCTACCAAGCACGACAGACACAGACGAGACCTTGGTCGAACTGACAACACCTCACGACCACCTCGTCGACGACCTCAGCCACGGCGTCCCCACCGGGCTGCTTCAACTCTATGAAGAGGCTCATGACGACCAACTGCTCTATTCAGAGATTCACCAGCAGGTCGCGTTGTAGAACTCGTACACGTCTTTGACTGTGGAGATTCCCCAATTTTGGGGGATACCCGTGTTTGCTGCGTCGGGCCCGAGACCGCCTGGTGTGAAGTATTCCTTGTCAGCGACACGCTCGTACCAGGTCAGGATGCGATCCATGTGGGGTGTGGGCACGTCGACGATCTGGGCAAAGCCTTTCAGATTGCACAGGCCATAGGGAAAGTCTTCCCCAAAATACCGGGAAGACAAGTCAGGAACAAAACCTGCATCCACTGGGCGCATCGGCGAGAGGATTCCGTGCAGAGAAGGGATGCTGCGCAGTTTCGCTGTCAGCGCCTCAGCGGTTGATGCATCGTAGTGGGTGGCGAGGGGAATCACGCCTGTCAGGTCCATCTCCGGCAATGCCCGACAAATAGCCTGCAACTCAGCGTCACACTCAAGAAGCAATGTCGAAGCCTCGTCATTCCAGTCGGCATAGAAGGCGACGTTGGCAGGCCACGTCTCACCTGCAGTCCAATTATGGAACAGAGAATAGAGCCTGGACGTATGCAGGATGGGATTGGACGGAGTCAGGGCGACACTGAGGTAGTTGGGCAGCGACTCGACGGTGAGGCCAAGAACCGAGGATAGAAGCGACGCAACGCGGGCTGTGTCCGATCCCCGAATGGCGGCGCACCGAACAGAAGGCTTCTTGGACGCAGTCACCATGCCCGGCGTGAGTCTCGCAATGGCAGGAACTCGGTCCAGTCCGGCGAAGATCACGCCGACTTGGCTGAGTCTCTGACCTGCAAGCTCCGTCCCCCCATATCCCGGCACAGAACACACAGTGGCTCCTGGACGAAGATGAGGCAGGGCCGCATCAAGAAACGCTATTCGAGAGAAGGAAGGAAGCGTCATCAGCACGAGATCGGACCCCACCAGCGCTTCACCAATATCGGATGTAACCTTGCCGATATTGAAGGTCCATGAATCGCCCGTGGCCGAATCCGTGTATCCGATAGGCACAGAGAAAGTGCCAGGATGAGTCGTCAACAGACGGGACTCAACGCCTGAACTTGTGTCCAAGTATGCGCACAGGGCAAGACCGATGTTGCCTCCCCCGACGACTGTGACCTTTGTCATGCCAGTTCCTCTCTCAGAGCATCCACAAGACGCTGGTTGTCCTCGGGCCTGCGAATAGCCACACGCATGAATTGTCGACCCTGCACGGAATCACCGAGTTTGCCCAGCTTCTCGGACAAGTCCTTGACGAGCAAATTGTGCCTTTCCAGCAGTCTGCCTGCCAGAGTTGCCACTGTCAGTGGGCAGTCCACTAGCTCGATCATGACGAAGTTCGCCTGTGAGGGGAAGACCACGATATGCGGGACATCTTCCAACACGGTCATGAAGAGGGCACGGGCCTCGCGGAACAGGTCCATCCCGGCCGCGTACTCCTTCGCGTACTTGCCCTCGATTTGGAGGTAAAACTCCGCGAAGGAATTGATATTCCAGATCGCCACGTCCTGGCGCAGAGCAGCGACATAGTCTGCGTCTCCCGAAACGGCCACTCCCAGGCGAAGACCTGGCACCCCATATGACTTGGAAATCGACTTCACGACCACAACATGGGGATACTCGGCGAGAAAATCCCTTGTCAGAAGAGTCGCATCAACCTCGTCCGCGAAGTCCACGAAAGACTCATCCATCACCAGACGCACGCCCCGAGTCTCGGCCCAGGCCGCCAACCTGACCACATCAGCGCGCGGAATGTAGTTGCCTGTGGGATTGTCGGGATTGACCACCACAAGAGTGGAGATCGGCTTGTCATCAAAGAACCTCATGATGTCATCGGCCGTGTAGGAGAAACCAGGTGTGGTAGGGACGAACGTAATCTCGGCTTTCTCAGGCAGACTGTTGGGATACTCCTCGAACGTGGGCCGAACCACGCCCACTCTGCCGACAACCTTCTCCATCATGGGGCGAATCAGCTCAGCGGCCCCATTACCCACGACAACTGAGTCAACCGGAATATCGAAGTTCTTGGCCGCGAGCAGCGCGTTGACCCCCATGCCTGACGGATACTGAGTGAGCAGGGTCGTGAAACTGGCCTGCAACTCGTCAATCAGAGTGCGTGGAGGGAAGAAAGGGTTAACCAGGTAACAGAAGTCAGTCAGCTTCGGATAACGCCAATACCCGCCATACCTCTTCCCAATCGCCTCAAGACGCTCACCTGCAGAAGGCTGGAACATAGACTCCGCGATATCCAAGTCCTGGATATCGTCAATCTCATACCACAACTGCCCCGCAAGCCTCTTCGCCTGGATCTGCGGCTGACTCACCATCGCGATAACCCGCAACACCTGTTCGTAATAGGCGTTCGCGCCCCACGCCTTGATATACGCCTCAAGGAAAGGAACATACACCGACGCCGAAAAACCTTTGCCGAACTTGTAGATGTTCACAGTCTTGTAATAGGAGGAAATACCCGCGAAAGAAAAGTGCTGTTTGTCGATGAAGTCGCTGATCGTGTCGTCCACCTTTAGAGTGACCACGGTCCCGTCCATCCACGACTCGTACTTATCCACCAGAGCCAGAGATGCGCGCTCATCAGTGAGAAGCGACTCCAAGACGGAATCCTCGAAAATGAGATCCGACTCCAACAAGAGCGTGTCATCCTCGACCAGCCGAGAACGCGCCAACCATAGAGAATAGATATTGTTGGTCTGGTCATAGATAGGGTTTTCGACAAACTCAATCGGTGTGGCAACATCCAGAGTCGCGATGTACTTCACCAGCTTCTCGGCCGCGTACCCGACCACGAGGACGATCCGGCTCAAACCCACCCTGTCGAGTTGGCCCAACATCCGCGAAATCAAGGTCACGCCATTGACCGGCACCATGCACTTTGTGTTCTCAGCAGTCAACGCCCCCAGACGCGTGCCCATCCCGGCCGCCAGAATCACTGCCTGCATCACTATCCTTTGCTCGCGGAAGTCACCGTACTAGGAGATATTTCCTAGTCGCCATCCGTTTCCACGAGTTCCACATGCTTCCAGTGAGTCGTCATGTCGGTGGGAAGACTCCAATAGTCTCCGTAGGACTTGCGCAGATTCAGATCGGTGTCGGCAGGGACAGTGTACGCACTCCCTTCGAAGGGGGCCATCCCCAAGGGGAAGACTGCCTCGCACCTGTGGACAGAGTTGGTGAGCCTCTGGAGGCGCTGGTTGTCGATTCCGTACATGACGTACTCACTCGTCGCGTCAGGAAAGTCGGTGGCGATGGCTTCGCGGATGTGGCGGGTGAATATCGCCTCGATGATGTCCGCGCCCTCACTGGCTGAGTCAAGATACGGCTCAGCTTCCCACACCTGTCGAGTAGGCGACGGTAAGGCTCGCAACTCTTCCTCCAGACTCGTTCGACGTTGGACGTAAAAGTCCAGCGCGGCCCCCGTCGGCAACCGCAGAATGTCAACCGGGAAGATATCCACAAAAGAATGATCCGCAGGATCCGACCAACGGAACCGGATCTGCCGACACAGGACCCAGCGGTCGAACACACGGGTCAACCGATGACCCGGATCCTCAGCAAGAATACTCTCCAGTTCCTCAAAGTCCTGCCTGGGCATCTGGACATCAAGGTCGTCATCCCACGGAATGAACCCCTGATGACGCACCGCACCAAGCAGGGTCCCATAGGCCAGCCAATAACGCAACCCATTCTGCTCACACACATCAGCGAACTGCGCCAACAACCGCGCGTGAGAAACCTGCGCCTGACGCAAAGCCCCAGTGGCCTCAGGCAATCCAGCAAAGAAGCGGCGCTTAGCATCGAAGAGAGTCTCGCCCTCGCGCGTGTACAAGGACCAGAACCGCATCTCGTCCTGGGCAACTTTGGCGACGAAAACATTGTTAGTGCGTTGGAGGTTTTCCGTGCCGGTATGCTCGACCCGGTCCATCGCCTCTTCCAACCGAATCAGCCGTGCCTGAAGGTCGAGTAAGTAATTCTCCGTCGCTTTGCCGGTCAGCGGAAGCCAGCGACGCAACTGCGCTTTCAAGCCCATCGTTCCTCCTTGAGCGATATCCCCAGTTGCGGAAGTCTAACACGGACCCGGAAGCGCATTGGTCGCCCGTCTGACCTGAGAACAACCACGCCACTCACCCCCAACCCTGAGCAAGTCCCGACCGTTTGGCTTTACTCCACACCACCGGACACGATGGGGACCTGCTTCGTGAAATGCGGCTCCAGAACCTCGCCGACCATGATTCGCAGTCAGGGAACTCATTGCGTTGGGAGCTTCGAATGGCAAGCCGCTGGCAGTAACTGGAAGCTATGGCAACCAGCCCAAATTCAGAGCAAAGCCCGCGACGGCCCCAGTTTCAGCTCCCCCTAACCCGACACAATGGATTCCGTAGAAGTAAGGAACTGTGTTGGAGCAAGACTCGCGGGTGAGATGTGCCCTGCCACAGGTCAGATTGCCCGCGAAACGGTTGCAACATTGACATCCAATCATTCTTGGCAGAATAATGGGTTATCGCTTCATTTCCGTCGTTGGGGCTGATTAGCTGTGGTGTTGTTCATTCGGCTATGTGGTTGGCGGTAGACAAGCACAACGGGGGGTAGACAATGGCTCTTCCACCAGGGTCTCCTGGGCCGGGTTTTTCGCCAAGCACGCCAGCGCACCCGAGTACGCCTGGAGCACCATTTTCGGTCCCACAGCCCTTTGCCAGCAGCACTAAGAGCGCCCCCCCCCCAGCGAATCCCCCAGGTGTCTCTGGCGGAGGGACCACCTCGTACAGAGTTGGCCAACCAGCCACTAGTCCAGTCAGTTCCGTTGACCCTCCGTGGGAATTGTACCTGGTGGCCGTTGCTGCCGTCGTGATTGGTGTTGTTGCGTCGCAGTTCGTCGGCGACAAGACACTGTGGGTGATTCTTCCGTGGGTATGGACTAGCACGACTGGTTTTGTGGCCATGGCAAGGTACCAACGGGTCGAGAACAGCCGCCGAACGAACGCGAGGTGGAAATACAAGGACCTTCCCCACCCAAAGTGGTTGCGACTGGGGGTGTTCCTCATCATTATTGCCGGCATCGTGCGGACCGCTTATCTGGTGGGCAACTATTTCGGAATGTACTGGCCTGGAGGCTTATCATGAGGCGGCGTGTCTTCCTGGCTACCATTGCTGCTGCGGCCTTGGCCCTTGGCTTGCTCGCACCCAACAGCGTCAGCGCGGCCCCAACCGAGGCTCCCGCTGACCCTGTTGCGTCGACCGCAGTAGCCGCCTGGGCATCCTGCATCTCAGTCAAGAAGACGGGCAACGTGCTAATCCTCGTTGACCAGTCAAGGTCGCTCGCCGACACGGACAGGTCTCAGTCGCGCGTGAGCGCGGGCCTCTCGGTTCTTGACCGCCTCGTGTCTATATACAGCGAGGCACGAGACCTCAACTTCAACGCTCAGGTAGCCGGGTTTGCCTCCGACATCGCTCCAGGCATGTGGACTCCACTGAACGCGTCAACCGTCGGCACCCTCAACAGTCGGGTCATCGAGTTGGGTGCCGATGCCAGGTACGAGGAAACTGACTACTACCATGCTCTGTACGGCGCTCTGAGGCAGTTCGAAACGGCACCGAGCACTGATTGCCGAGCCATCTTCTGGCTGTCTGACGGAATGTTCGACCTCACAACCAATGCGAACGCATCCGGATTCCCGCCACCGCTGGGGCGCGCTGGGCAGCCCACCAAAGACTACGATCCGGAACAAGTCATTCTCGACACCAATCAGAAAGTCGACGCATTGGAAGCCGCAGCCCAGAAGTCGATGTGCGCTCCGGGCGGCCTGGTCGGAGATGTTCGACGGGCTGGCATTCGCGTCTTCGGCATCGGTTTCCACAATGATCCTGGCTACTCGTTCGATTTCATGCGCGCTCTGGTTGAAGGCGGACCGTATCTGGGATCGCCTTGCGGCCCGACAGTGGCGGGCATGACACCCCCCGGTACTTTCACCACAGGCAATGCCGACATCATCATAGACGCACTGGGCGGACTCATACCTGGCACGGATACGCACGTTGCCCTGTGCCCGGCAATAGATGACGGATCTCCTGCGGACCGGTGTGGGGTGACCTTCGGGCTGCATGAGTGGTTCGACCGGGTCAACCTCCAGGCCTCTGTCAACTCGTCATCCGTCAGCGAATTCCAGGTTTTCGTGACCGCACCCAGCGGCGCACGCGTCGAATTGACCAACCCCGGCCAGGGCACACCGGCCGAATCGGCAATAGGTGGGGTGGGCCTCCGTTGGACCTGGTGGTCCTCTGGATCGGTCAATCTCGACCTGATCGACTCGGAGGCGACTGGATCGGCTGATGATTGGGCGGGGGCGTGGACTCTTCAGTTATATGGCCAAGTCAAGGACCCTGCGGTGGAGTGCCTGCCCGACGACTCGGCGTCGTGGCCCAACTGCGGCTATGTCAGTCTATATTTCAATGCGGATGTCGAACCGGTCCTGACCCTCACCGACATCGACAGCGGGCACGCCGTCGTGGTGGCCAACGAAGCACAGTCTGGCCAGGCTGTCCACGCCAACCGCAACATGGAAGCGGCCTATGCCGTGAGGTCCGAACAAGGGACGCTTGTCACCCGTCTTCCAGAAGGTGTGAAGGGCACGCTGTGCGTCACGTACACCTACCCGTCCACCATCCAGGAATTCTGCCCCACCACGTTTGGGCGCCAGCAGTTCGTCGTGCCCGCATCGGATCAGGGCGTGCTCGAAATCGGGCTGAGATTGAACCTCAGCATCCTCTTGGAGCGAGCTGGCGAGTCGATTTCGACGGCGTTCCAGCCAGTCGAGACGGGTGTCACAATTCCGATTCGACCTGCCAGTGGGTACCCGGAAATTGATCTGACGCCGATTGACGTCGGCGAGCTGAACGACGACAACGAATTCTCCGTGACGACAACCATCCGCGCCACACTGGAACCCGGCGAGGCGGGCTGCGTCTGGCTCCCGGCGGGCCAGGAGTGGCCAGTCGAGGGGATTGAGGGCATATCGGCGACATCCGTGTACGACTCACGAAACACCTGTCTGACCGTCCCTGGCGGTGGCACAGTCGACCTCCCCGTCACTTTGACAGCAGCCAAGGAGGGTACAGCACTGACTTTCAGCGGCACGCTGACGGTCCAGGCAGCCCCCGGAGAGACCGACGATCCACCGCAGAGCGCGTCAGTGCCATTCGTGGGGTCGGCTCGCCATATGAATTCGGTAGTGCGTAATGTCACTGCCTTTGGATTCGCCCTACTTGGCGTGCTGCTGCCGTGTGGTATTTGGTGGTTGTTCAAGCGTAGTCGGGCCGTCATCCCGTCAGACAATGGCCTCACTGCGTCGAAGTGGCGGGTGCAAGTGGACCACAGCCAGGTCTTGTGCGACGGAAGGCCGTTGGAGGCCCGCAGCGAGGCTGGGAGCAACCACGTGCCATTGCTGGGCATCCCCCCCAGATGTCGTAGCCTGGAGGTCCTCGGCGTCTCACTCAGGGCCACTGCGGGTGGCCTCTGGGGTGCTGCGCGGGTCAAGGCGACGCTACCTGGCTCGTATGTGGCGGCCGGGTCCGGCGAGTGGAAGGGTGCCACTCTTGGCGGAGACCACCACGGTCAGCTACCACTTGCGGTCCACAATTCCTGGCTCGTCGTCGCTCAGCCTGGAACGCCTGTCAATGAAGCCACCATCATTGTGTTGGCCAATGCAGGCCGCAAGGGCGCCATTGACGACATTCTGCGAGACATCAGAGAGCGCGCCCCTCGGATTATCGCCGATCTACAGGGAGCCATCCAACGATCAGGAACCAAGGCTCCTGCAACTCCACCCACTGGGCCCTTAGGGGAGCCAGGACCGACCGGTGGGGGACCTGGACCTGGCCCCATCCCATCTCCCCCGAGTCCATTCCCATCGCCGCCGAGTCCATTCCCATCTCCCCCGAGTCCATTCCCATCGCCGCCGAGTCCGTTCGCCAACGGACAGGCATCTGCCGTCGGCCCACAGCCACCTGCCCCACACCACCCGTACCGCTGATCCGTGACTTGGGCACAATGACCACACCGAATAACAAGGAGAAATTCACATGAGACGATTCCTGGCCGTGGGCTGTGGTGGTTCTGGTGCTGCCACCTTGGCCTATATGCGCGACCACCTGAGCGAGACTCTGGCACGCCGAGGCTGGCAGGGCAAGCTCCCTGCTGGATGGCAGTTCGTCGTCATCGACGTGCCCACTGGAGCGCTCAGTGACCAGCGCCCAAAGACCCGCCCACCCGCCATCGGCCAGTCGGAGGGTGCGTCTGGCGAAGGGCAATACGTTTCCACCGGCTATCCAAACGGCACGTACGCCATGCTGGACCAGGCTCTGACCACCCGCCTTTCCGCCGCCACCTCCGCCACCAACGAGGGCGGTGGGCTGAAGTTGTTCGGTTCGTGGGCTCCGCGTGACCCGTGGGCAGTGAATATCGCCCTGGCGGAGGGTGCGGGTCAGCACCGCGCCATAGGCCGAGCACTCCTCCTCCAGCATGTCCAGACTGTGCAAACGGCTCTTGACGATGCCGTCGATTCTCTGGAAGGAGCTGGGTCGGATATGCTCCGCCTCAACCCCTTCTTCCCGGACGACCCCTATTCAGGCGATCCGCCCCTGATCCTGGTGGTGTCGTCGATGGCGGGGGGATCGGGCGCGTCGATGGCTTTGGATGTCTGCCGCCTCCTGCGCGCCAACGCCCGCAACCAAGGTCGGCAGATTGCTGTCTTCATGATCAGCGCCGATGTCTTTAGCGACAACCGGAAATACTCGGAAGACACTCGCCATGGCGCGATGCCGAACGCGCTGGCCATGTTGGGCGAGATCGTGGCGGCCCAGATGGGCGAATCAACTGCGCACGACCTCGCCCTGCTGAACGCCGCCGGGGCGGATCACCTGGACGGTGCCCTCTTAGGGGCGGAGACAGAACTTGCAGTGCCTTTCCAGCGCGTCTTTCCAGTCAGCAACCGGATCGGCGGTGGGGTCAAGCTTGGCGACGGCGGGGCCGAACACATCTTCCGCGCCTTGGGGCTGGGCTTGGGGTCACTCATGGTTTCGGGACAAACCGCTGTTAACGACTTCGTCTCCATCGACCTGACCAATCCTCCCACCCCACCCAACACCAAGTACTTCGGCTGGGGTGCACGTGACGCCACTCGCCTTGTCTGGGGTTCGTTTGGTTATGCCAGCCTCAGTCTGGGCAGAGACAGGTACGAGCATTACGCGGCCCAGCGTCTGGCTGGTGCCAGTGTCCGCAACCTGTTGGACGGACACCTGATTGAGGGACTTAGCAGTCAGGAGTCGGTCAACGCTCTAGCGGGCAGAGACTGGAGGAAGTTCTGGGAACTGGTCGGCCTGCCGACTCTCGAAGGCGGCGTGGCACCGACTGACGAGGCGGGCCGCTGGTTCGAAGGCGTCTTAGGGGCAGCAGTGTGTCACCAGCAGGCCAGCCAAGTGATTGGCCGAGTGGTGGCACCGAGAGTGGTCCCACCCGCTGGCCAGGCTGCCGGCTCGCAGTGGCTCAGCGCAGTTGACGGATGGCTGGCAGACTGTCTGTCACCAGTCGTAGCAGATCTGCGCCAGGCCGCCGAACGCGGCGTCTACGACTGGCAGCAGTCCCTGCGGGGTCGGACCGAGGCCGCCGTCACCCAGGTCATTGGCGAGCGCGGCTTGGAGTATGCCGCCCAGCTCGCGACATCACTGTCCGATTGGCTGCCCTACTTCGTGGGTGCCCTGCGCCAGATTGCTGCCGTGCCACCTCATCCTCTCGAGTTGGGGCCTGAACTCCGCGCCACACTGGGAGGCCTCGCCCGCATCGACGTGGGGAATGGCACCGACGCGAGGAACGAGGTGCTCGCTCAGGTGACTCGGGAGTCGGCTCGCTGGCTTCAACTGACAGCATGTGCCAAGACCGCCGATCTGCTAGAGAGCTTCGTGACTGATCTGCTCGCACCACTCATTGGCGCACTGAACGATGCCCAGAAGGGGCTTCGCGCGCTAGCTGAGGAGTCGCCCTCAGCCTTGGGCAGTGCCGATCTGCGCACATCGGATGTCCAGGCCTGGCCGTCAGATCGAGTGCCCTTGCCTCAGCGCTTCACTCAGGCGGTCAACGAGATTGTTCTGACGGAGGCGGCCGACTTTCCCGCCCAGTATGAGGCTGATGTCCGAGCCGCCTGGATTCATAACCAGAGCTACGATTCCCGTCAGAATCTGACGTTTGAAGACGCGCAGAACCTCGTCGTTGGCCAGATTGTGACAGGGCAATGGGAGGCTTCAGGCGGGCAGTCCGCGCCAGGTGGACTATTGACCGGTTTCGACACCTGGTGGGCGGGCCGGGTCTTCCCCAACGACCCCTTTTCAGGGGCCACGAAGCCGATAGGTGAGGCCACTGTGGGTGTCCATGTCCTGCCCGAGGAGGTCTTGCGTCGGGCCACGGCGCTCGTGCGGCGGCCCAATGATCAGGCGTTCTCAACCTATACCTCGGTCACCCTGAACCAGTGGCTGCAAGATCCTAGTCAACCCCACGAACAGAAGCGTCGGGAAGACCTTCTGGCTCGCAAGTTCGTCGAGACTCTGGAGAAGGCTCGTCCACTGGCCTTGGCCGAGCCTCGATTGACCGCGCTGGCCAACGCGGTGACTGAGCCTCGCTACCGATACCGTTTCTCAACCATCCCCTTCCCTCCGACAGTGGTCGCCCGACTGACTCAACTGCTAAAGGGGGACGAGCAGTTGGACCCGACAGCGGTGAACCAGTTCACAGGTTCATGCTCCACCAGTTCAGACGCGCAGTCAGTGGCGGTATTCGGCTCCTACCAGCCTATGGCCCCGATCGTCTTTAGCGGACTGCTGCAACCAATTGCTGACCAGTATGGTCGGACGGTCCTGCCGACGGCACGGGACTTGTTCTGGCGCTGGCGGCGGGCGCGCCCCTTGGGAGCCGCCATCCCGCTGTCGAGGGCGGAGCGCCACGCGCTGGCCGCTGGCTGGTTCATCGGCCAGATCACTGGCCACCTGCTGCTTCCTGACAAGGATCGCCCCAACGACTCCATCAAGATATGGGCCAGGATTGCAGATGGCAGCGGACGCTGGCTGGAGTTCCCAAGCCCCTTGCTGACTCCACCCGGCTTCCACGAAGGTCCCTACCATTTCCAGCCCTACGACTGGCTGCCGGCTGTCCTCGAATCGATTCTGTTGGCCTATGCACGTGTGCCCGTGTCGACGCTAGCTTCACTGGATCCCTACATCGCCCTCCGCAGTCTGTTTGACAGCGGCGACAAGCCATCTGGAGGCCTTGATCTGCCCAACTTGGCCGCCCGCACAATCCTTAAGGCGTGGGCGACCGATGGCATAACTCCGGAGGGCGGTGCCAGTCGGGTGCCGCGTTTGGCAGCGTCCACAGGACCGACCCAGCGCATTGAGGCGGCCCTAGCCTGGCTTCAGGGTCCCAAAGGGCCCCTTGACACTATCCGCACCACCTTTGACCCAGGCCCACGCGGCGATGCTGGGCGCTTCGCCAAGGTGAGCACCCGCGAGGCGGCGGCCGCCATGCCCCTGTTCGCCGATGTGGCCATGGATGTCAAGAGGGCAGTGGAAGACATCGTCAAGCTGCTGAACGAAATCAACGACGACGACATAGAACCACCGGATCGGTTCTAGGATGACAGCGGACACTGCACATCTCGCCATCCTGATCGGCGCACCGGGGCCCGCGGACGGAATCGTTGACATCCTCCAGGACCTGTCGGCAGTTGGCCTGATCACGCCGTGGGTGTGGATCAGCGCCGATGAGTTGCCAGCCAGCGAGCAGAACACGGCCAGTCAGCAGAAGAGCCCTCCAGTTCCTGCCTGGCTGATCGCTGAAGGCTGCCGCAAGCGCCTGCCCAGTTTGACGGCCTATCTCAGCAGCCTCGGAGGAAGGGCACCCGAGCGCTATCTTGTGGGCGCAGTGTGGGCAGTCTCATCGCGGGCCACAGACGTGGACAGGAAAGCGGTGGAGCACCTGATCCGGAGCCTGAGCGTCGCCAGCGGTAGCGCCAGGATCGACCGAGTCCGGTTGATTCTCGCAGATCAGCAATCAGCCGTTGCGGCTGATCGCCCGCAGGGTGCCGAGGATTCGCCTGCTTGGAACAGCTACCACAACCTTCTGGTCGAACCCGTCGACTTGTCGGGTCCGGCTGAGCATGCAGTGTCTGACCAATGGGCGCCTCCGCCAGACGCTTCCACCCTCGGTCGGCGGGCGGCGCCGGTCGTGGCCAGTGTTTTCGGACTCTGGACAGGCGGTGACCCAGCCGTCTTGCCAGAACGGTCGGCCAATCACACCCTGCGCATTGTGCGCAGCTTCCACCGGCGGATCGACGCAACCACGTTGGAGGCAGACCTGCGCGCCAAAGTCTTTGAGACCACTGACACCTTGCCGACTCCTCAGTCCATGCGCGCAGGCGAGGAATGCGTCAACGACCCCCAAGCCGTGGCGAGCATGGCCGAACAGGTCATGGCGGCCCACCCCCGAGTCTTCGTTGGGGATGCTTTGCCAGACCTGTCTGAACCTGAGGGTGGTCTGATAAGCGCTTGGGAGCGGATCAAGTTCTTTGCAGGTTTCTGGTGGCGGTCGACTCTCAGCCTGCCTGGCACCTTCATGGAGAGTGTGCGGAGCTCGTGGTATGGTGCCGCCGCCTGGACGGTCAAGCAGGCCCTTGACACGCCCGAGTCGAGAGACACATACTACGCCGGCTCCTACCTAGAGGATGGTTCTCCGCTGGCCTGGCAGGAGCGTGTCCGTGCTGTCGACCGAGCCATGACGCAAGTTGACTTGCCTGCTCTTGACGCGAACGGATCGGGGGCGCGTGCCACCGAAACATCGAGTCAACTGTGGCAAGACATTGAGGGCGCTGTCTTGACGCTGGCCGACGGCATGGACCGCGCATTCCCAGCATCAAGAGATGGCATCCGGCGGTCGTTTGTGGCCGGCACGGCAGACATCGCCCCAGGACCCGAGACTGGGTTCGCTGTTCCCAGCCCATGGAACCGGTCCGTTGAGCAAGGAGGCATCAGCGTAGAGCGAATCGGCCCCGCCAGTGCGCTGCTGGCCGAAGATGCCACCCGCCGCCTGCGCGCCATGGCCGACCAGAGAGGTGATGACGAAGCACGGCAGGTTGCCAATCGCATTGAGCAGTGGTGGGAGCATCAAAAGCAGTCTTTCCTTGGCCGACTCGCTGACCGTTTGAAAGAGCGCTTCCTGACGTTGGAGAGACTGTCCAACGACGTCGGCCCCGACCTTTCCTTGGAGCCGTTTGACTTCGAAGCCGCGGTTCGCCGCAGCCGTCGAGTCCTGCGCGGGATTCTGATTGCGACTGTGGTCATAGCTCTCGGCCTGAGCCAAGTAACCCTGGGGCCAGAGTTTCTTCAGTGGTTTCCCTGGCCGTGGTCGCCTATTCTCGACACCAAGACGGGGGCGGAGGCAATCCTCGGCGTCTTAGCGGCAGGGTTGGTGGCGTCTTTCGGGGCGTTCACCTACTGGCAGCGCAAGATTTTCCAGGCTCTGAAGCAAATCCGGCGGCGCGACTTCATCACGCCCAGGCTGGCGCAGCGACGCTTCCATGTGGCCAGCGAACTTCGCCTTGTGGCCGACGCTTCCGCTCGTCTGACCAGTTGGGCGATGGTCTGGGGCGAACTACTGGCGCGGCCATTCGGCCACGATTTGGGTGCAGTCCCAGGCTATTCGACCGAATCGGCGGACAACTTGCCCGACGCCGTCAAGTTCGCCAAGGCTGTGGTTTCGCCGCGCGTGGTGGCCGCTGCGGTCACGCCAGTCCGGAACTACCTGTTCCGTGTTGGCTGGCTGAGCGGACCAGCGGAAGCCCTGCGACGCGAAGTTGGGTACTACATCATTGATCAGGGGCCGCGCATCCTTGAACGCGATCAATTCCTGCGGACTGACAGGGCGGATGAACTCGTCATCATCGGCGGGCAACTCGGCCACGAAGACAGTGCCCTGATGCAGCGTGGAGAGGAGGCCTTCTACGGCCTGTCGTTCGACGACTGGACCACGCAGTCCGCCTTGCCGCGCTGGGCCGGTTCGGTGGTCAAATGGGGCGTTCCGCCGAATGGGGCCGCCGAGCTGTGGAAGCGGTGTTTTGTCATTCCTGAACTTGGGCAGCAATCGTGGGCCGCTGGGGGCGGTCTAGCAGCGCAGCCGGGGCCTCTTTCGGTTGACCATCCCGTGCGTGACGAAGTCCTGTCAGATGTCGAAGATAGCGACGGCAAGCGGACGATGCGGGAATTCTTGGTCGGTCTTGAGCCCGGCAAGACTATTTCGACACGCGAGGTCGATCAATCTCTCTTGTGGGTAAGCAAGGTCGGACTGAATTATGAGCCTGCGGATGTCGTCCCGCAGTCGGTGGGCCTCTCAACGCATGTCACATTGACGCAGTTCTCGACCCCACTGCAAGCCGACGAGACGCGGTTAGTCACTGCCCCCAGGCCTGACGGCACTCAGGTCAGTGTTCAGTTCTAAAGGAGCAATCGTGAACCCGAACGAACTAGTGCAAGAGGCAATTGGCAATGGCTTGTCGCTCATGCAACTCCTGGAGACATGGCGACAAACTGGTGTCTTTGATGGCGGCCCTCTGGACGGTCAGGAGGTCACCTCGGTGATCTACACGAACGACCTCGAACTCATCGTGAACAATGGCATCACCGATGTCGAGGGGATCAAGGAAGTACTGGCCAGTGAAGCCGCTCCATATGCGCAGAGAATCGCGGATGTCGTACAAGCGTATAGGGCGCATGCGGCTGGAGGTCGCGACGACGAGGCTTCCGAACCCACCCGTCTGGAGAACCAGCCCGCGGCCGAGTCGAGAGGAATTCAGCACGACGACGCGCCTGCTCCGAGTACGGCGGCAGGTGGTCCAACACCAAGCGTCATCGACGGCCTCAAATTCACAGGTCCGCCCCGGATCAACCACGCTCGGGCTGATGGAACACTGGAGGCAACACGGGCAGACTGGGACCGGCCAGTCGTCTTGACTTGGCCTGAACCGGCCGCAGCCGTCAAGGTGATTAGGGTCATCGCCCACGACGACTACCCGCCCACCAGCCATCAAGCTGACCGCCTCGCTCCTGGCGCCGAACCTCCCCGCGGCTATGCGTTCGAGGTGGGGCGTCTCCTGCCTCCAACCACTTGGTTGGAGGATGCCCACCCATACCCCACTATTCGGCGCCACTACGTCGTCGTGGGGTATGAAGGCGAGACGCTCGCAGAAGCAGCGGGCGCGGTGCCTCATGTCCTGGCCTATGGCTATGCCCCCGGTGTCCTGCGAAATCCAATCATTCGCGTTGACGACGAGGGCCGAGTAGTCGGGAGTTGGGGCGCCCCGGAAGGGGTCACCTCGGTCTTGGTTCACAGGGCCCGGGTGGTCGAACGGGACCGCATAGCCACAGAGGAGTTCCGCCTGCCATTAGCTCCAAGCCACGAGGGATATGCGCCCGGTGACTGCGTCATCGACGACATAGGCTTCCTGGACGACTCTCTCGTTGCCGCCACGCAGTACGTCTACCTCATTCGCGCCCAGACCGACGCTGACGAGCTTCCGGAATGGGAGTGTCCTGAGCCATTCGAACGGGCTCCACGGCTGGACCCTGTGACCGACCTCCATAGAGTCCAAGTCGAAGGCGAGGACGACCAAGCAACATGCCTGGTGCAATGGACCAATCCGGTCGATCCTGAGCACGAAGTCTGGATATGCAGGACCACAGACAAGCCCACAGGGCAGACACGGATAGGAAAGACCGTCCGTCTGGGCGACCTTGAGCAGTTCGGTCTTCGACGGGACCAGAAGGAGCGCGGGGGGGACACGAAGACTGTCCCGAGTGGGGATGGTGGGCCAGGGCAGACCCAGGCCACAATTAAGTGGTCACAGTCGACCTTTGGCACTGGCCCGACAGCCCCGAGCAGCCTCTACCTCACCCCAGTCGTAGTATCGAAGGGGTACATTTGTGTTGGCCGCACTCTCCAGCTACATCATGTCCCAACTCCTCGCGAGGTCAGGTTGGTCGAGCGCGTGACTCGGCAGTTCGTCACTTTCGCCTGGCCTGGCGGGGCCAGCCATGTCCGCCTCGGCGTGGTCCAACTCGATGTCCCCAGGGCACACATCGAAGAGTCATCGGTGCAGTGGACCAACAAGGAGATCGACCGCAAGAACTACGATGACGGCGGTTCGCTCGATGCAACAGGCTCTGTGCGCCGAGGTCAAGCGGTGACCGTGCAAGGGTTCATTATCGCGGACAGGGCCCAGGTGTACGGGCGCATGTCGCCTGCCGTCCGCTACGACGGACTGGATCAGGTGTCCTACACTGTCGGCGTCTCAGGGGAGTCTCTCGTTGTCCGAATCACGCCAAAAGAGCCCATCTATGGCCGAGTCCTAGCCTTCGCTCTGGTTGGCAGCCCTAGCCTCCTGCCGCTCGCCTACCAAGACTCGGACGATCAGAAACACGCGAGGGGGACCACACGCGAGGACAGCAACCTGCGAACCAGGCTGACCTTCAATGGACTGACTGGGTTTGTCGATTGCTGGTTCCAGAAAGCCGACCTCGCTGGCAGCCGCTACATCCGACTCGTCTTGACCGACGTGACGGTGGCTGCCACGGTGGCCGTTCTCGACCCTCCTGTTGACCAACTCTTCTTGTCATAGGCGATGTCGATGGAACCCGTCCAGTCAACGAATCGGATGCCACCCCCCTCATCGGGGCAAGTGGCACAGATGACCTACGCCAACATCAGCCCTGCACCTGGGCGTAGCGGCGGTTGGCAAGTCCAAGAGGAGCGTGGTGATCTCACCCAAGTGGAACGGAGCCAACTCCTCGAGCGCGCGTCGTTCAGTTTCCATGACGCACCCACCGACCGTCTGCCAAACGCGGCATGCCGCCGCCTGCTGGCAGTGCAGACCGTCGCCGGGCTTGGGCTGTGGCACCAAGCCCCGGCGGGACTGGATGCGACGAACCGGGGAAACGTCTTCACCCATGCTGTCCTCTTCCGTGACCGTGTCTGCCCCCTCGAGACAGCGCGTCCGATCGACCTGTGGGACTCCGCCGATTGGCTGACCCCGTTCGGCAAGGACGCAGTCGAAAGCGCGCGTCTTGGCGCCCCTCCAAGGTGTCCTTCCGAAACCCACCCCAGGGCAGAATCCTTCACATATCTGAAAACCGCCGACTCATGGGCGAGCAGACGACTCTGGCCCGCCCTCATCGAAAGAGTGACAATTGCCGTCGAGGGTCGCGGAAGGCCACTGGTTCTGGCGGTTGTGGACGCTGACGAAGGGGCGAAGTGGATCGCCGCCGTGACTCATGCCTTGCCACGCTTCTGGGCTGGTCGCGTGGGCTTCTCCACTTATGAGACGGCCGAATCCATAGGTAGAACACTCGCGGGCGGGGGAGTTCACATCGCGGCCCTGCGGCGTAGGGACTTGGTCTCAGCGCAGCGGGCGGGCTTTCTCGAAAGAGCACTCGTGGTGGATGTGGCCAATGCGGCAACGATTCCCGCTGTGGTCGGTTCGTCCCCTTGGAGCGGCTTCGCGCTCTCACTGCTCGGCCGCCAAGCCACCGCAGTGGAACAGCTCTATGAGCGAGCCGACGAGGCAGAGGCGGCCTGGCATGATGTGGATAGCACTCCGCCGCAGCCATGGTGGCCACTAGCCGCCGCGCTGGCGCGCGACCCGAACCCTGTGCGCGATCCGACGCTGACAAAGGCAGAGGGCATTCTCGATGAGTCACCTCTGCAGGTGATGCGTGCCCTGGACAAGGTGATGCCGGTTGGCGGTGTGGCCGTTGGGACGCCTCAATGGGCCGCGAATCAATTACAGACCCTGACCCAACAATGCAATGGAGAGAATGACTGTCAGGCCCTCGTCAAGGGGATTGAAGTGGTCGACCAGGTCCTGACTAGTGACTCGACGAAGTCGGAGTCAGTGTGGCGGTCGGCATGGGACGGTTTGGCGACGGCCGGTCAGCTAGTGGCGAGACTGGGGGATGAGCATGACGCGCCGCAAATCGTGAGCCAACTTGGCCAGATTGGGGACGAGGCTCGAGAGTTCGTCCGAGCTTGGGTGACTACCCGCATGGGGGTACGACCACTTGCTGCGAGCGCGGTGCGATGGTTGCTGCCAGAGCCGCCACCAGAAATCGACTTGTCCCGCTTGAACGATAGACCCGACCCGCTGGGTGATGCCCTTGAAAAGCAGCGAATCGACTGGCAGTGGCACGACTGGCATAGCGGAGTCGTCCTGGAGCTTCCCTTCAGAAGAACAGCGGCCACACTATTGGCCCAGAGTGCGGGGCCGGAGTACACGACGAAACTCTTTCGGGCGGCCGAGTTCACACCCGACGACTTGGCGAACCTGGTCCTGCAGTATGGACAGGACGTGCCAAGTGATTTCATCTGCGAGGCCCTCATTAGCAGACCGAGGAGCGAAATTGCATACCTGATGGACGCCATTCGCTCGGGGCCAGCGTGGCAATCAGAGCGCCTACGCAACCTCGTCAACCTCCGAAAGTTCCAGCCGACGACTGACAATGACAGGGAGAACACCGTAGTCCAACTCACCTCTTGGCTGAGGACCTATGACCTCTCGATAGAACAGTGGGACCACCCCGCGCCCAATGACGAATTGGTGGGCTCCGCCCAGTTCAGTGTCATCTGGCTCGCCCTACAGGATCGTCAGAAGACCGCCGGTGGGTTGCTCATTCCACATAGCGCCCTCCAGCGCCACCTGAAAGGCGAGGCGGCCAGCGCTCTGATTGATCGGCTCGATAGAACCCGCAGTCTGTCCATGAAACAACGCGCGGCAGGGGCCTTGGCGGTTGAGGTCGTGGCCTCTGAGAGCCAGGGGAACAAAGCGCCAGAGAACCTTCACCTCACCCCCGCGAGTCCACTGGCACAGGCGGTCCAGTGTGAGGTCGAATGCGATGGGAAGCAACAAGCAATACTGACTCTAGTTCATGAGATGGCCAGTCAGAGAGACAATACGCGCTCGGTCGACGCCTTGCTGGAACAGTACGCCAGAACTGCGGGCAAGCCAGAGGAACTCCTCATCAATGATATGGAGACACGGAATTGGGCGGCGCGAGCCATGGGGTGGCCGACTGCCAATGAGCCGACAGTCGATCCAGTCGATGCAACCAAGAAGGTTGTCTCCAATCGCAGGCATATCTCCTGGATGTCTTCACTAAGGACGAAATGGACGAACCTTTGCAAGTGGTTCAAGTGGCCATGGCACCTGCGTCAGTGGCTCGTACTCATGGCACCCGTCGTGGTAGCGGCGATCATCCTGCTCTTGGTGGTGCTGATGATAGTGAATGCCATTGGGCCGACTCAGTCTGACCGAGTGGCGGGAGACCCAACTCTTCCTTCCAAGCCAATCGTCGCATGGGAGTCCTTGCCTGGAGCAGTCCGTTTCACCTGGACGTATGGTCACGAGGCGGAAGGTGATCGCTATCGCGTGACTCTGCAGTCTGGGGAGAGCCTAGAATCGCCAGAGGCGTGGTACGAGGTGGAGACTACGGACACAATCTGCCTGAGGGTTCGAGTGTTGCGAGGAGATGATTCTGGGCCCAGGAGCGATGAAGCGTGCGCCACCCCTGGAGATGACATTCCCGAAACTCCGGAGCCGACAGTTGAGCCCACCGAGTCGGACAGTCTGCCCGCCCCGCCTTCTCCAGGTGAGATCGAGGTGAAACTGAGCGGAGATGCCCAAAATGGCTTCACCTGGACCTGGGACTACCCCGAACCACGCGACGACGACACCTACCGGGTGATTCTTTCCGGAGATGTTGCGTACGACAATCTGACAAAACCCGAACACCGTCTGACTGCCACCGACTTCGTGAATTGGGACGTGAAAATCAATGGCGCTGTGTGCCTGGCGGTCATTGTCCATCGATCCGACGGGCGATCAAGCTCCGATGAGCATTCAGGCGGCGACAAGTGGAGCGAGTCCGTATGTACAAAACCATAATTCCCACGATCCCCAATGAGGACAGGAGAACCCCATGATTCACACATTGCCACCTGGGAAGGTCCAAGTCTTGGAAACCGACGGCCTACAGGTGGAGGTGACTATTCGAGGGCCGTGGAAGGTTGAGCTGGTCTATGATGCAGGCAGCCCGCTACCGTCGACTGAAGTCCAGCGCACCGGAGTCGGCGGCACCGCCCTGTTGGTGGAAAGCCTAATCGATACCCCGACATTCGTGGTCCGTGTCAGCCCAACCAACGCGGACCGTTTTCCGGTCGGTTCCCGTGTCGGTGTGCGATTGATCGGCCTGGGCGGTCGAGGAGACGGCGACGAAATTCAGGTGCCCTCCATAGACACCGTCGGACTCTCATCGGTCGACCTCGCGACCGTCACCGCCTCGTCAGGCCTCGTTGAAGTGCGGGCCTGCGTCGTGGCGGTGCGGCAGACTTACCAGCCTGTCGGCGCGGCGGCCAAAGGTGCGCTGGGTGGCAGGGTGTACGACCTGACCCGGCACGCCCTGGTCGAGGCAGGTGCTGGACTCAGCCCCGCAGTTCTCGTGGCGGTCGATGGCTCCGCATCCGTGCGTCGACAACTTGCTTCTTCCACCGGCCTCGGTGTCGCGCTGACCATGGTCGACGCCCTAGTCGAGGCCATGACTGAGCAGCCGACGACTCGTATCGCCATCCTTGGCGCCAGCCCCACATGGGTGCAGGCGGCGGACCATGAAATGGCCTACCAGCGGGTGGCTGTCACGATTGCCGATGGCCCCGCAGTTGTGGGTGCCTGTTTCAGCAGACTCACCTCTCTGGCAGCTGACTCCTTGGACCGAGCGACTGCGGCCACCGAATCCGAAGGCGAGGAAACGGCCTACGGCGTGCCGACGGTCATCCTGGTCAGCGATGCCGCACCGGGCGACATCGGACGGCAGGCGGCGGACCTGCGAACAGCCGGATGGGATCTGCGTCTGGTCGTCCTTTGTCCAGACGCGCCGCCGCCTGTGAGCCGCGTGCCCCTGACCTGGCTGCCCCACGACGCAGACCGACGCGATGCCGACCTCCAGTCCGCCATCAGTGCCGACCCGAGACTCGTTGGCCGTTTTGTCCACGATCTGGCCGCCTAGGCCTCATCAACCCAACTATCCTAGGAGACCCGCCATGGCAACCAGTGCTTGCCCTCGCTGTTTCACCCGCTTCAGTGCCGACGCATTGCAGTATGCATTTCTCTGCACCAATCCCGACTGCCAGCAGATGCCTGATCAGACCGACCCCGCAGGCGAGAAGGGCGTCGACAAGATTGCTTCGCAGTATTACGGTGCTACGGTCCCAGAGCGGCCCTTCTACACCGACGACCCCAAGAAGCGCTCTGCAGGCTTCGTGTGCGCCAAGTGCCATACGGGCAGTCATCTCGTCGAGGCCTGTCCGGTCTGCCATTGTCGTTTCCCGCTGCCCGACTGGCGGAACTATGCCGTCACGACTGTTGCGATGGCTGGGGCGAAGACCTCGGGCAAGAGTGTCTACCTGGCGGTGATGATCCATGAACTGATGCAGTATGTCAAGACAGAACTGAAGTCTGACATGGTCGACGCCGCCGATGCTGATCCCGGCCTGGGAAACTTGGGAACGAAGAAACGATACGAGAACTACTACCAAAAGAGTCTCTATGAGGCGCGCCAGATGATGGAGGGCACAAAGGAAGCGGACTCGGAACAACGCGAGTCTCTCGTGTACGACCTCGGATCGATCAATGGCAAGCGTCGTGCCCTTGTCCTGCGCGATGTCGCTGGTGAGGCGTTGGAGAGGGCCCAGACCGATCCGCCGCTGGACCGCTGGGCCTTCTTCAGCCGGGCTGACGGGGTGCTCTTTCTCTACGACACGGAGCGCGAAGAGCACATCCGCGTCTACCTGGAACAGGATTTCGAGTTGCTGCCCCTAGAGGAACTCGGAATGGCGCCGGACGAGATCTTGAACCAGGTTCTCAAACTGATTCGGTCGGGGGAGCCGAGCTTCGGCATAGTTCTGTCGAAATTCGACTATATCCATGCTGTTCGTGAAGTCCAGACGGAAACCGGTCTGCGCCGGGCTGTCGCCAACATTGGGGCGGCGTTCAACCGAGACCCAGGCATAGATGCCTATCCTCGTGTCGTGGATGGGCAGTATGTTTCCCCCACAGGTCAGGAATGGCTGCTTCTCTGGTGTGAGCTGTATTCGCTGCTGGCTCAGGTCGGTGCGGACGCTCTGTACGACCGAATAGAGACCCAGTACCCGGCCATCAAACCGTGGCTGTTCGCCGTGTCCTCCCTGGGCGAGCCGGTAGTGGACAAGAAGGTCAGCGTGCGCGGCATCACACCATTCAGGGTCCTCGATCCCATCCTGTGGATCCTGACAAACGCTTGGGCCTCAGGAGGTGATGGCCATGAGTGACAACGAACAACTCGTGCCTAGGCAGACAAACGCGACGACTGACCCTGCGGAGAACAACGGCGGGCAAGGGGACGAGTCCCGCCCTGGGGCCATGGGCATTGTCGACACGGAAGACACGCGACCCATGTCGTTAGCGGAGCAACTTGGTCTCACCGAAGTAGTCAAGAGCGCCTGGGAGGAGTTTGACGGATGGCGCCATAATAACGAAAGGAATGACAGAGGCGTTGTCGCGTGGACCTGGAAGGACGAGTATCCGGATTTTGACACCTGGATAGCGAATGAGGTCAAGAAGGCCGTGATTCAGATGGCAGAGAGGAAACACAATGGAACAGAACTCGAGCCCGAAGTCCAATATGCGGATCGACTGAAGGTCATACGGTCGGTGGCCGAGTTGTGGGTCAAAGGCGAGGCCACTGGTCCTGGCCCGAATAGCGAACCTGAAGTCCAAGCAGCATGGACAGAGTTGACCGCTGCACCGGACGGCACACCAGCGCCTTGGGACCGAGCCAGCGTGCTACAAGAGCTGGCGAAGAACGCCCTCAAGTCCAACTCGCTGCGCCCTCGGCAGGACAAGACGTTCAATTTGGACAAACGCACCTTGTCCATCAGTAGTGTTCTGCAGTCGGGATACTCGCAGGAATTCCTGCTGACATCAGCGCGCGACAATATTTCGACAGCGCCATTCAAGTCTTGGCGAGCGCCATGGAAAGGACGGGACAACGTCCCGAACGCGATCTTCATACTAGTAGGGCTAGTCGTCTGTCTTGTTCTGGCAGTTCTTGCGTGGGCTGTTGCCGATATCGTGGACGAGACGCTCCTAGACTTGCCGCTTGGGGTCAGAATCGCAATCGTTATAGTGATCTCCGTGCTGTCGTGGTTCTTGTTCGTCGCGCTCTCCGAAAAGATGAACATTTGGTATTGCAAGACATTTCCCCGCATGGTGTGGATCAAGGAGAGTGACAAATTCCGCAAGGCGTACGGTATCTGGGAAAGCGAGACCCTGTGGGCGGGGGACCTCGCGAAAAAGAACCAGTGGGAAGATGGGGTGATCCCATTGTCGGCACTCTCTTCCGAGGCGGCCGTCAGGCATGTATGGGAACTCGTACGCAAGTACGTACGACAGTTCCACTCCTTCGAGTTGCGAGTGATGCCACTTGATCGGATCCGCATGGTTGAGGAGGATCTGCTTGTCACTACGCAGGTGGTGGCGCAGGTCAAGAATATGCTGAGAGGCGAGAGGCGAATCGCCATCGGACTGGCAGGTCCTCGAGGGTTCGGCAAGACTGCCTCCTTGCGGCAGATTACCTCAGGCATGACCCCGGGCTTCGGCAAATGTCCATGGCTCTGCTATCGTCCCAGGCTGTGGTGGCGACGAGTCTGGTATGGCTTCCTCTTCTTGGTACCACTGTTTCGAGGTCGTGCCAGAAAGAATGCGCACAACATGTGGAGCAGGCATGGGGAGCAAGACTCTTCATTGGTGGTGTCCGTTCGCGTCCCCGCGAATTATGATCACCGCCAGTTTGTCCAATTGGTTGCACGACAGGTGGTGCGAGCCATTAGCTCGTCCGCATGCCAGATCGGCCACCGCCATCTCTGGCGTCAGAGGTGGGGGGCGGTCGTGACTGCTCTGTTGAGTGCGATCCTGTTGGTCTGGATAGCCTGGTCGTGGGCGGTGGCAGGCTCCCGACGCTGCGCAGCACCGCGTTGCTGGCCGTGGGCATTCCCGTTCCTTCCTGGAAGAGGGCTGGCCAAATTGCCTTCAGTGGCGGACAGTTGGCTTTCGTTGCTTGTAGTCCTGGTTGTTGCCGCAGGATTTGTTGTCGTGGCGCAGCGGTTGTGGATGTGGGCATGGAGGAACAAGAGCTTTGATCGAGAGGACGAGAAGCGCCGGAAAACGATTCGAGAGGCACGCCAGACAATGGACCCACTAGCTCCGCTGGCTGACCCAGAAAGCCGCAAGGAAGAAGGGGAACTCGAGGTGGATCTCAACTTAGCAAGGCGCCGCGCCAAGGCCATCATCAAGGTCGCCCTCGAGCAGCACAAGGGCTTTCGCCATCACTATCCTCGTGTTGTGAAGGCGATGAATCGAGTGCGTACTCTGCTCGGTGATGCCTGGTGGCAGCGTATGCGTTTCAAGCTAAGTTGGGGCGTGCCAATGGATATCGAGGTGGACACTCGGGACGACGTGCATGCCCAGGACGTTCTGATCCTGCTCCAGACTCTAGAGACCCTGCTCGATGAATACAGCAGGTCTGGCCAAGCGCCGCTTACAGTCCTGGTCGATGAGGCAGACAAGCCGGAAAAGAAGGACCGGGTGATCGCCTTCAACGAACTGAAAGACCTGTTCAACCTGAATCATGTTCGTTGGGTGGTAACGGTTAGGCCACAGGACCGAGAGCGTTTCGTCACCCGACGCCTCATGCAGGACAAGACGTACCTCGACTCGATTTTCCATGAAATCGTTCGGTTGGACGCGCTGTCATACGAGACTCTGAAAGAGATCGTAGACAAACGGACAGACTATTTCCCCTGCTCGCATGTGTTGGTCGCATTATGTGCCGCTTGGTCGGGCGGTGTCCCGCGTGATTTCGTTCGTCTGTTGTGGAACTGCCAATGGTTCATGGAAACCAATACTGGTGTCAAGGGAGACGCCATGGCAGCAAAATTCCGCGAGTGGATACTTCGGTTGATGGACGAGGAATGTGTCCTCGCCCTTAAGGTTGATCCTCACCGGGCAATGACGCTGAAACAATGCCGCAACAGAATCGAGGAAGAACTGCTTGATGGGTATTTCCCTGGTCCCTCGAATAGCAAAACTCAACTGCGCAGGGCAGGCGAAGACCTGTCGAAAGAGCAAGAGGATGCAGTCAGGTCAATTCTGAATGAAGTGAAGGGCCTTTCGTCAGGGCTTGGATGGAACTGGGTGCCAGAGGCTATTGATCTGGATCGGGCGGGGATCACGCTAACTGTACCCAACCCAGACACCTCTGAGTCGACCACCGAGACTTCGATCTCCCGATTCGCGTCCGACATCAAGCATGTGGCGTCCCTAGTTGACTACTGCACTGATCTGGCCCAAGTCTCTGATCCAACCAGTAGCGGAAAGTCGCTTCCCCGCAAGTCGATTGTCAAAGGTGTGTCCTGTTCAGAAGTCGAATTCGCGGTCGAAATGCCGAAGCGCGGAGCGATTGTCCTTGAGGCGTTGTGGCGGTCAAGAGTCATCGATTCATTGGTGTTTCCAACCGCTGATGATGAGACGCGTTGGACCATCTTTGAAGAGTTGCTTGAGGAGGCGAAAATCGGCTTGACGATGAAAGACGTTCGTGATCGTCTCACATCCAGAAGTCTTGGAGCGATAACCTACCTAGTAGCGAGCTGCTTCCATGTCGACATCCATCCCGGACTCGACGGTCCAAAGAACCAGACACCTGCTGCGGTGAACAGGCTTGTTCTTAGCGTCGCCTTGGATGACTATCCTCCGTCGCAAGTGGTCGCGGATGTCATGGACAGCGTGGCATTGGTCACAGACCTCGGCTGCCAGATCTACGCGGCGGCGGTCGGAACACCCCCAGAGCTGGCCGTTGTCGAGTCGGTTCGTCTGGGCAGCCCACTGGAGGTGGCTCAGGTTGTCGGCGAGGAAGTCAAGGGTGTGCTGAAAGCGTTGCTCAGTGGCAATTTCTTGTGGACGCTTAGAGACATATTCACCAGGGCTGGCCGAAAGAACCACGATGATCTGATAGAGACCGTCATCGCACAGATGACAGCAGAGGTGCAGAAGACTCAAATAGAAACGGAGAAGGCTCGGGCAGAGACCGAGAAGTTGTTGGCAGAGGCAGATGCTGAGCGGTGGAAAGGAATCGCTATCGTGATCGACGCTCTGGTGAAGAATAGACAACCGACCCCGACGTCCGAACAACTAGACAGAATTCTGACCGCGCACCACATCAGCGCACTTGAGACCCTCTCGAATTACTCGGAAGCCATCACTGTCCAGTGACAAGTCCGTTGCTTTCGGTCACAATCTCTTGAGTTTGGGACTCGAACAAACGGGAGCCCAAACGGTGATGAGCGTATACACGACTCTCAGAGCGACCACCGACGCACGGATGGTGTCAACGAACTGGCGCAGGCGCAGGGAGTCTCAGCAGCCACAATGATTGGGAGACTCGTTGATTCCGCTTGGTGGCAGTCGGCTTTCCAGAGTGAACGCGAAGCCCAACGGCAAGATTCAGCCAGCGCCGATGTTGCGCAGGAAGACGCCGAGTGGGAAGAAACCTTAACTGATGGCATCGAATAGAGCGCGACGAGGCGAGATCTGGACCGCGAAGATGACAAGGCATCTTCCTGAGACTGCGCAAAGTGATGGGGCCAGCGAACATGTCGTACCTTTGCGACTGTGGGTCCAGTCTCGGAGGAGGCACCGGACGGCTGGTCTCGGTTCCAGCTCGGCACCCAGAACCACAGGACCTACGAGTTGTTCCGCGGAGTGTCTACCTGCTCGCAAGTCGCAGCGGAGGTGATATGTTGTCTCCATGGGGACGTGGTTCACGGGTCTTCACCCGATAGTTGCGTTCCTTGTGAATGCCTTTCTCTGGGCTTTGGGCATTGCCATACTATGCGGCGTTGGCTACGGGATTGGACAGGTGGCTGGTCGAGTCCATCACTGGTGGAAGATGGACATCCGAAAGGAGCAAGAGTCCCAGGTCTACCGAACCAAGCGACTGGCCCGGCGATGGTGGGCCTCGTGGAGCCGTGCGGTATCTTTCAGTCTCCTCGCGCTGGTGATTTGTCTTGTCCTGACGGAGCACCAGGACTGGGCTATTGAACATGGGCTTGGGGGAAGCTCCGTCCTCGCTTGGATAGCAGGGGTGCTGCTCGTTGTGTCGTGCATGCGGGTTGGTTGGACAAAGGAAGTGTTCAAGAGCCTCCCGCTGGTGGAGTGGGCGATCTTCGGTTTGACCGCGACTCTTGGTGCCATTTCTTCCGTGTCGCTCGGCCGCCTCACTGAGGGGCCTTCAGAAGACGACCTGGGCCCGTTGACAGTTGTCCTTATCGACTGCGCAATCGCGGGCGTTTGGACATATGTTCTTTGGCGCGTCCTCTGCAACCGCTTCCCATCTCCTGTAGCTGAAATGACATCGTCTCAAATGGCATCCGACGGGGAATTGGAGAGTCTTGGCCTGGATGCTCTGGGCCGCGCCTCGATTGCGAAGCGACTTGCCTCCTTGATTCTTCATCAGGATCCGCCCTTTACTCTGGGTATCGATGGTGAATGGGGGTCGGGCAAGTCCACCCTAATGAACTTTGTTGACGACCAACTGTGGTACGAAACGACGGGAGTGAATCCTGAGAGTCGTGCCCCCGCAAGTCGTCGGCTGGGCTGGGCAGGTGGCAGGCCGGGCAGGCGCATGGTGCTAGTCAGACTAAATCTGTGGGAGCACCAACATGACGAGAATCCAGTCGTCGCTTTGCTGCAGGCTGCGAGGGACACCTTGCCTCCTGCCTATCGAGCAGGCGTAAGTGCCGAGATTGAGGGAATTCTAGCCGCCTGCGCATCTGCGGTGGCTTTGGGCGTCGGAGACATTCTTGTCGGAACAAGCCTCCCGACCGCCGTGGGAATCAGAGACAAACTGGGATCAGCCATCGCAGGCAGGGACGGTCCATTCAGCACTCAGGAGACACAGGCGACCTTGGTATCAATGTTCCAAGATGCTGTTGAGACTGTCTTGGAAGTACACGCCGCCGACCGGATTGTCTTTGTCGTCGATGACCTTGATCGCTGCATGCCCGATGTTGCGTTGGACCTGCTGGAAAAGGTCCATCTGTTCTTTCGTCAGGTCAGGTGCATTTTCGTGCTAGGAGTGGACACGGATATCCTGAAACTCACTGTGACCAAGCGTTACACTGACGAAGGAGCAGGTGAAAGAGCATCAGACTACGCTGAGAAGTATGTGGAGAAAATCATCACCTTCCCCTACGCTTTGCCGCCGGTCACCGACCTAGAACGACGGATCTACCTCTCAAGACTCTTGAACTCCCTGCGACAGACAGACGCGCAGGAAGGACTCTCAGGTCTCAAGATCGCCGAGATTCTTGAAACCTGGACTGCGGGGTTGGGCGAGAACGCCGAGAGCTTGCGGAGGACCAAACGCCTGGCCAATACCTTCATCCTTCATCAGCGCATACAGAATCCCGAGTCGGATGCGACCAAGTTGGCAGATGGCGACAGAGTAGCACCCCCACCACATGCGGGTGGAGTATTGGGTACCACTCCCGCCTCCTCAGAGGATCAGGCTGTCGCAGACGATACTCAGTCCCGCACTCACATGACACTTGTCTACCATGGCGGAGTGAATCACGAGGTGACGGCGCCGAGTTCGATACTGTATCCAGCGACCAAAGATTTCGATCCGTGGATACTCGCAGCGGTCACTGCCATCCAGATTCTCGCCCCCCGTGATTTCAAGGAACTGGCTGGCCCGACCGGAGATACCGCCATCGAAAGATGGTTCTTCCCAAAGGAGAAGTCATGACTGCCCCAAATGGACGCTTTGCGAGAACACCGCGAGCGCCTTATCGAATCAGCGGCCAGTCGTCAGTCATGTCTCGCCAAGACACCGAAGAATCCAGGGAACTCCCGCATGTGGAATTGCTGAAGGCGATCCAGAATCATGTGGCAACAGATTCGAAGTTGAGGCAGGCTTGGCTGAATGCCCAAGAGTTTCCAGACGCCAAAGAACGATTGATTCGCGAGATTCGCAACTACGTCCAGAGAATTACGTCAGGGCATCTGGCAGACCCTGACGGTTTCGTGCACGTGCCATTCGCCCACAGAAGCTGGCGCATCCTTGCCAGACGAGAGTACGACGGTCGGCAGCAGGTACTGTTGCTGCTGGACGGCCTGCTGAAACAAACCCTGCCCTACCACAATTACGATAGTGCGACGCAATGGCAGACACTGCCGACGGTGACGTGGAATAGCTGCACGCTGCGGCTGTGGCTGAATTCGGGGACCTCAAGCCCAGACAACGGAGCTAGCGTTTGGGTGGTGCCTGAACAATCGTATGTCTGGACTGACGAGACTACTCCGGGATCTGCTCTCCCGGACGCCGACTACGGCGTGACCCTACCAGGCGCGGAGGTCTGGGGAGACAAAGGCTTTCTTGCGGAATTCTCCGCGACCGAGGTGAATAGTATCCACGTCGAATCAGTTCACACGGACGATGTTTCGTGGACAGCGAAGGCCTATGCAGACTACCTGGCCGAACTGGAGAACAGACACGAGATGTTACCGACCTACAACCGCGAGGACTGGGTCGCCCAGTGGCGAAAGTCCCACAATCTAAGCACAAATGACCAAGACACAAGAGTCACCTTCCCAGGCGGGACAGACATTGAGTGTCGTGTGTTCTTGCTCGATATGGAGCAGTGCTCCCATCTCCTAAAGGAAGAGGCAGCGAGAATTGCTCAATTGCCAGATGGCAGGCCCTGTGGGTGGTGGCTGCGTTCTCCTGGTTCGACGTCAATCGCTGTCGCAGGCGTGAACGACGGCGGTTGGCTGAACCCCGGCCGCTACATCGTGCGCGACAAAACTGGCGGCGTCCGCCCAGCCTTATGGCTTAATCTGGACTAAGGTCGATTATGTGAGCGCCGCTCGCGGCACGTTTGCCATTCTGCGCGAATGACGAGGGGCGTTAGTCAACGTTTCCCTGGCCTATGTACGCCGACTCCGGTCCGACCCAATACAGGGCGCTTGATTGGTAAACTGTGTGTTGCAACGAGCAGTGACAGTCACGTAAGTCCAGTTGGCGGGCACGGCTCGTTTTGTGCGCCCGGAGACTGATTGGAGACTGCCTATGAGATGGACGCCACGCCCGGTGACACGCCTGAACGGTACTTTGTTGACCATCATCGCTCTGCTCGCGGCTTTGGCTCCGTTCGCAACGGATGTTTACCTTCCGACATTCCCTGCGATGGCTGAGCAACTGGGCACAAGCGCGACGGGAGTACAGGTCACACTGACGGCGTTCCTGATTGGCGCGGGTGCGGGACAGTTGTTCTTTGGACCTCTGTCTGACCGAATCGGTCGTCGTGTGCCGCTCATCGTGGGCACAGCGGTGTGTGTTGTCGCAGGTCTTGGGGCAGTGCTCGCCCAGAATCTCGTGGTGCTGGTGGTGGCGCGTCTTGTGCAAGGTTTGTCAGGGTCCGCCGGGATGGTCCTGGGGCGGGCGATCATTTCTGACGTCGCCAAGGGGCGAGAAGCCGCGCGTGCTTTCAACCTGACCTCCATCGTCTTGGGCATCGCCCCGGTTGCCGCGCCACTGGTCGGCGCAGTCTTTGCGAAGGCACTGGGCTGGCGCGGCTTGTTGGGAATCGTGGTCGGCCTCTCCCTCGTCACACTGGTGGCGGTCATCATCTTCGTCCCGGAGACCCATCCTGCGACAGCGCGCGCCGCCCAACGACAGGCGCACACAAACAGCCAATCCAGCGGCCTGGGTTCACGGGCCTACCTGGGAAACATGCTGGTCTTGGTGTTCGGATTCGGTGCGATGATGGCGTACATCTCAGCGTCGCCTTTCGTGTACCAGGTCATGATCGGCATGAACGAACTGACGTACGGGATCGTCTTCGGGGCGACCGCTCTGATGATCACCTTCGTCAGCTACCTGTCCGCCCGACTCACCCGCCGGGTTCGCACTCACGTCCTCCTTCGCACCGGCGTCTGCATCCTCGTCGGGTCCGGGGTCGTCTTGGCCACGTTCGCCATCTCACCTCTGCCCTCCTGGTGTCTCGTTATTCCGCTGGTCACGGGCATCTCTTCGATGGGGTTGATCTTTGGCAATGCCACCGCACTCGCGCTGGGTGCGGTGCCCCACGCCATCGGAACCGCCTCCGCGCTCATGGGGGCCGCCCAATTTCTCCTCGGTGCCGGCGTTGCCCCGCTCGTGGGCCTTGCGGGAAACCACTCGGCCGTCCCGATGGCTACGGTATTCGGTATTTCCGCCCTCCTCGCCTTGGCCGCGTTCCTGAGCGCCCGCAATGCCCGCGTCCAAAATCGGGGAGCGCCCGAAAGATGAACAGCCACCGTCGGTTTGCCTCCCGGGCTACGGTAACGTAGGTTATCTATGATGAATGAAATGCGAGCAGGGGGCCACGGCAGAAGATGAATCGTACGCTGTCGCTTGGCCTTGATGTCGGCTCAACAACTGTCAAAGCTGTGGTGCTGGACACTGACGGTGCTGTCATTTTCTCCGACTACCGCAGGCATAACGCGGACGTTCGCGGCGAGTTGGTACACCTCCTGGAGGACGTACAACAGGCACTTCCCGACGCGATGTTCCAGGTGGCCATGACCGGTTCCGGTGGCCTTGGTGTGGCAAAGATCATCGGCGTGCCCTTCATCCAAGAGGTCATCGCCGCCACCGCAGCAATTGAGCGCTTCAATCCAGAGGCCGACGTCGTCGTGGAGTTGGGCGGCGAAGACGCAAAGATCACCTATCTGCACCCAGTTCCCGAGCAACGCATGAATGGAACGTGCGCTGGCGGGACGGGCGCTTTCATCGACCAAATGGCCGTCCTGTTGAAGACCGATGCTATTGGGCTGAATGAATTGGCTAGTCAGTACATCAATCTGTATCCGATTGCCTCCCGCTGTGGGGTGTTCGCCAAGTCTGACATACAGCCGCTGCTGAACCAAGGCGCAGCGCATGCTGACATTGCCGCTTCTGTCTTTTCTGCCGTCGCCAACCAAACCATCGCCGGGTTGGCCTGCGGGCATCCGATTCGGGGCAAGGTCATCTTCTTGGGCGGACCCTTGTTCTTCCTCTCCGAACTGCGCGCGGCCTATGTACGAGCCCTCCCGCAGGTAGATGACTTCATCCTGCCAGAGAACGCGCAATTGTACGTTGCGATGGGTGCCGCCCTGCTCTGCCCGCCCCCGCCCTTGAGCTTGCCGCATATCCTCGGCGCGCTGGTTGATGCTCGCGGTGGCACCCTCGACATCAAGACTATGCGTCCCTTGTTCGCAACCAAGGAAGAGCGGGCCGCCTTCGACGCCAAACACGCTCGCCATCACGTCGATCAACTTCCTCTCGATGGTGCGACTGGCCCCTTGTTCTTGGGTATCGACGCTGGTTCCACAACGATAAAGTCGGTCCTCATGGACCCCGAGGGGCGCATTCGCTACTCGACGTACGGAAGCAACGAGGGCGACCCGATCACTGCGGCGGTCACCATCGCCCGCCAGATTCGGGAGGTCCTTCCGGTTAACGCCCACGTCGCCCGCTCCTGCGTCACCGGCTACGGGGAAACCATCGTCAAAGCGGCTCTCCACGCCGACGAGGGCGAGATTGAGACAATGGCGCATTACCGCGCCGCCAAAGCCGTCGCTCCGGGAGTTACCTCTGTCATCGACATCGGCGGACAGGACATGAAGTTCCTGAAATTGCGCAATGGCACTATCGACTCCATTGCGGTCAATGAGGCATGCTCGTCGGGGTGCGGGTCCTTCCTGCAGACATTCGCAACCACCATGAACACCGATATCGCCACCTTCGCAGCCGCCGGATGCGAGGCTGAAAACCCGGTTGACTTGGGTTCACGCTGTACGGTCTTCATGAATTCTTCAGTGAAGGCGGCCCAAAAAGAGGGCGCAGGACTGGCAGACATTTCCGCTGGCTTGTCGTACTCCGTGGTGAGAAACGCGCTTTACAAAGTCATCAAGCTGCGCGACGAGTCCGAACTAGGCGATTGCGTCGTTGTCCAAGGCGGGACCTTCCTCAATGACGCCGTGTTGCGCGCGTTCGAGTTGCTCACCGGCGTGGAAGTCGTCCGCCCCAACATTGCTGGGTTGATGGGCGCTTATGGAGCCGCACTCACCGCCCAGATGCATTACGACCCGGATGAGGCCCTGACAAGCGCATTCATGGCCCGCGACCTCGACGCCTTCAGTTGCGCGTCCGAACAACGCACCTGCCAACTGTGCCAGAATCATTGCAAACTGACAATCACTACATTCGATGACGGCATACCGAACGTGTCCGGCAATCGCTGCGACAGAGGAGCGTCCCTGGACAAGCGACCCAAGAAGAGCGAAATCCCGAATCTCTACGACTACAAGTATCAACGCCTATTCGCCTACCACCGCCTCAGTGAGAAGGACGCCACAAGGGGCGAAATCGGCATCCCCCGCGCGCTCGGCATGTACGAGGACTATCCGCTGTGGTTCACGATTCTGACCAAACTCGGGTTCCGTGTCGTGGTGTCGGCCCGTTCCAGCCACGAACTGTTCGAGTTGGGGATGGAGTCGATACCGGCGGAGAACGTCTGTTACCCGGCAAAGCTGGCACATGGACACGTGGAGTGGCTGCTGAACCGCGGTGTCAAGACCATTTTCTTCCCCTGCGTCAGCTATGAGCGAAAGACATTCACGGACGCCGATAACAACTACACATGCCCTATTGTCGCCTATTACCCCCAGGTCGTGGAGAAGAACGTCACACGCCTGCACGAGGACGGCGTGCGTTACCTCGACCCCTTCGTCAACCTCGACAAACCCGAGCACTTGGCGAAGCGCCTGACCGAGATCTTCGCCGACTGGAACGTCACCTTGAAGGAAGCGAAAGAGGCGGTCGCCGCCGGGTATGCGGAACTCGACCTCGCCCAGGCGGACATCAAACGCGAGGGAGATCGGGCGCTGCAGTACGCCGCAGAGACCGGTCGGCGAGTGATTGTCCTTGCCGGACGGCCTTACCACGTCGATCCCGAGATCCATCACGGCATCCCTGAAGCCATCACGAAACTGGGCATGGTGGTAATCAGCGAAGACGCCCTCACGCACGGGATGCGCCACACCCACTTGGAGCGCCCGATTCGCGTCATGGACCAATGGACCTACCACACGAGGTTGTACGAGGCGGCGGCACAGGTCCGCGCAATGCCCAATGCCAACTTGGTGCAACTGAACTCGTTTGGCTGTGGCTTGGACGCCGTCACCACCGACGAGGTGCAGGAGATCATCGAGTCTGCGGGCGACACGTACACGCTGATGAAGATCGACGAGGTCTCCAACCTTGGCGCCGCCACAATACGGCTGCGTTCGCTCGCGGCTGCGGTGGGGGAGCGCATCGGGAACGGGGGGAGTGCCGCGAGGTGCGGCAGTACGGGCTGCGGGTGTGCCAGTGATTCCGCCAGTTGTGCTTGTGCTAGTGCCAACGTGGCCTGCGGATGCGGCGAAGCACAAGACACCAACCTCAAACGAATTGCGACAGACGACATTCCCATGGTGAAAGCTCCGCCCAGACCGCAGTTCCTCGCCGAGCACAAGGCGACGCACACCATCTTCGGCCCACAAATGAGCCCGATCCACTTCCGCATGCTCGGCCCGGTGTTCCGCCAACTCGGCTACAACCTGCAAGTCCTTGAGTCCGCTTCGAAGGACGATATCGAGTGCGGGTTGAAGTTCGTCAACAATGACGCCTGCTTCCCGGCTGTTATGGTGATCGGGCAGTTGATCAACGTCTTTGCCACAGGTGGTGCTGACCCCGACAATTCGAGCGTCATCATCACCCAGACCGGCGGCATGTGCAGGGCCACGAACTACGTCGGGATGCTGCGTAAAGGCTTGCAGCAGGCCGGTTATGGTCAGGTCCCGGTCATCGCACTGTCGGTCAGCGGCATCGAATCAAACCCTGGTTTCCGTATCAGTGCGGGCGCCATCCACCGAGGCCTGGAGGCCCTCGTCATGGGCGACGTCCTGCAAACGGTCCTGTTGCGTGTACGACCCTACGAGCGGGTCGAAGGCAGCGCCAATGCCTTGTATCAGCGGTGGAGTGACATTGCCTGCGAGTTCTTCGCGTCAGGTGGAAAGTCGTCAGCGATCTTCGGTGGTCGCCTGGGGTTCCGCAAGCTCGTTCGGTCCTGCGTACGTGAGTTTGATGAACTTCCCTTGCTGAACATCCCTCGCAAACCGCGCGTCGGCGTCGTCGGCGAGATTCTCGTCAAGTATCAGCCGGACGCGAACAACAACGTCGTCGGCGTCATCGAAGACGAGGGGTGCGAGGCTGTGCTTCCAGGGCTGACAAGTTTCTTCATTTACAGTTTGGCGGCCGCCGATTGGCGTTTGGCTAATTTGGGGGTTGGCACCAAGACGAGTGTGCGCAACTCCAAGCTCGGGGTATGGTTCGTCGATCGGTACGAGAAGGTGGTCAAAGAGGCCCTCGCCAGTTGCGGCGACAAGTTTGACACCGCACCCAGCATTTACACCATTCGTGACTACGCCGAAGAGGTGATTTCTCCGGGAACGAACGCGGGGGAGGGCTGGTTCCTCGTCGGCGAGATGATCGAGCTGATCCATTCCGGCGCGCCCAACATCATCTGCTGCCAACCGTTCGCCTGCCTGCCCAATCACGTTGTCGGACGCGGAATGTTCGCCGAATTGCGCCGCCAACACCCCGAGGTCAACCTGGTCTCCATCGACTACGACCCCGGCGCTTCCGAGGTGAACCAACTCAACCGCATCAAGCTCATGGTCGCAACAGCCCACAAACGCGGCGGGATGATTCCCTCAATGGAACCCTGGGACCTGGCCGATGCCGAAATGACTTCGCGTTAGGCCCGTGTTCGGGGAGGTGGCGGGAATCAGTCAGCGGTTGTGCCCTCCAAACCGAACGGCCTCTGCCGCGCAATGGCGCTTGCGCTGGGATGCCATTCCTCCGCCAAGGTCCGACTGCCCACAACCACTGACTGATTCGCGCCACCGCGCAGTCGTCCCCCACGTCCCCATTATCCCGTTCCACCTTCGTGTCATCGACGCACTAAGACCAGTCACCAAGCTATGATGGCCCGTGGCAGCCACGACGGCTGACCGATGAGTTTGGGAGATGACATGCCAAAGGTCACGTATTTCAGTGGAGAGACTTTTCCGCTGGAAATGCACAAGGTTCGTATCATTCAGAAACTGACCCTGCTTCCTGTGGAGGAACGACTGCGGGCAGTGGAGGAGTCGGGTTACAACACATTCTTGCTGCAGAACAAGGACGTGTTCCTCGACATGCTGACCGATTCCGGAGTGAACGCGATGAGCGACCGGCAGCAGGCAGCCATGTTGCTTGCCGATGACGCCTATGCTGGCTCGGCGACTTTCTACAGACTCCAGGACAAGCTCACAGAGCTCTTCGGCAAGAAGTACTTCCTTCCCGCTCACCAGGGTCGCGCTGCTGAGCACATTCTCTGCAAAGCCTATGTCAAGCCTGGCGACATTGTGCCATGTAATTACCACTTCACTACGTGGAAAGCCCATGTTGTCGAACTGGGCGGCCGAGTGGTCGAGTTGCTCAAGCCTGAGGGTCTCGAAGTGACCTCCACCAACCCCTTCAAGGGTAACTTTGACACGGCGGCCTTGGAAGCTTTGGTCGCCAAAGAGGGCGCGGACAAGATTCCGTACGTCCGTATGGAAGCCGGAACAAACCTCATTGGCGGACAGCCATTCTCTCTGGCCAACCTGAAGGAAGTGTCCGCGACTTGTCACAAGCACGGCATCAAGTTGGTCCTCGACGCCTCCTTGCTGGCCGACAACCTGCACTTCATCAAGACCCGCGAAGCGGAGTACGCCGACGCCTCCATCGCGGACATCGCTCTCGAAATCGCAGCGACATCTGACATCATCTATTTCTCCGCCCGCAAGTTGGGTTTCGGGCGTGGCGGCGGCATCGTCACCGACGACGAAGAGCTGTACAAGCAGATGCGCGGGTTCGTGCCCATGTACGAGGGGTTCCTCACCTACGGCGGCATGTCGGTGCGCGAGATGGAGGCGATCACCGTCGGCCTGGATGAGACTCTCGACGAGGACATGATCACTCAGGGTCCGCAATTCATCGAGCACATGGTGAAGACCTTGGACGCGGCAGGTGTGCCCGTCATCACCCCGCCAGGTGGCCTCGGCGCCCATGTGGACGCCATGCGTTTCCTCGACCATATCCCTCAGAGCCAGTACCCAGCAGCCGCCTTGAACTCGGCCATTTTCATCGCATCTGGTGTGCGCGGTATGGAGCGTGGCACGATGTCCGAGCAACGCGAGCCGGACGGCACAGAGATTGCTGCCGATATGGAGTTGGTCCGGCTCGCTGTTCCGCGACGGGTTTTCACCTTGTCACAGGTCAATTACGCCATCGACCGCGTGATGTGGCTGCATGCCAACCGCCGTATCGTGGGCGGCCTGACGTGGGTCGAGGAACCAGAAATCCTGCGCTTCTTCTACGGTCGCCTCGCCCCCATCGGGGACTGGCACCACGAATTGGTCGCCAAGTTCCGCGCCGACTTTGGGGACAGCCTCTGAGCCGACCCACGAAGACAACATGATGGGGGCATTCGAGATTTCCACGGTGTCCTGACTCCTGTCGTGTCCGATGCAGGTCACAACATGGCGTGGGAAAACCCCGCCGGACTAGCTGAAATAATCGCCGACTGCCTTGACTCCATCGACAGGCAAGCAGCGAAGTGAGCCGCCGCGCCTGGGAGTCCCTCGGGAAGCACTGACTATTGACCACTATGTCCGTCATCCTGCGCGAAGTCGCAGGATCTATGGTTGCCAGGTGGATTCTGCGGACTGATGAGGTGCCTTGATCGGTGTTTCCCTGAAGACCCCCAGGAGCAAGAAGTCGTCCAGAGTTCACCCACCGTTCACCTAGTAGGCACTGCTCCGGTTACCTCGGGCTACTAGCGTGGCAATCACTATGAAGAAAGATACAACGACAAACTCGACTACGAGTATTTTCATTCGTTTTGCGACGGCCAGTGCCGCCGCTCTCGCCATGGCAGCGTCGCTTGTCGGCTGCGCCACCAACGAAACCCAGGACACGCAACCTCCGTCCACGACCATCAGTTCGGCGTCGGGACAGACCTCAGCAGCCGCCCTGTCCGGAACGTTGAATGCCGGTGGCGCCTCCTCTCAGACCGCCGCCCAGGAAGCCTGGCGCGCTGACTTCCAGAACGCCAATCCCCAGGTCACCGTCAACTATGACCCGACTGGCTCGGGCACTGGAGTGACGAACTTCATCAATGGCGGGTATGCCCTCGCGGGCACAGACACTGCCATTGCCTCTGATGCGGCCAAAGGTCCTTTCGCGGCCTGCGCGCCCACATCGGGACTCGTCGAAGTGCCCGCGTACATCTCACCCATCGCTATTGGGTTCAACCTGCCTGACATCGCCTCGCTGAAGCTCGACCCCGCGAGCCTGGCTGGCATCTTCACAGGAGCCATCACCACCTGGGACGATCCCGCGATCACCGCGCAGAACCCGGGTGTGACACTGCCGTCAACGAAGATCACTGCTGTGCATCGAGGCGACAAGTCTGGGACAACAGCCAACTTCACTGACTATCTCGCTCAGACCGGCCCAGCGGCGTGGACCTTCGGCTCGGTCGAGATGTGGCCTCAGTCGCTGCAAGGCGAATCCGCTGACAAGACCCAAGGTGTGCGCGAAGTCCTCGCGTCCACTGTGGGCGCGATTGGGTACCTCGACGCCTCCCAGGCCACAGCGATGGGCATCGCCTCCATCAAGGTGGGGTCCTCGTACGTCGCTCCCTCGGCTGCGGGTGCAGCAGCCACTGTCGGGGCATCTCAGCAGGAGTCAGGTCGGGGCAGTAGTGACATCGTCATCAAACTCGACCGCACATCGACGGACCCGTCAACCTACCCGCTCGTTCTCATCAGCTATCTCGTCGCCTGCGAACAATACTCCGACACCGCACAAGGCCAACTCGTCAAGGCCTACCTCGACTACGTGGTCTCGGCCCAAGGACAGCAAGCGGCAGCTAGTAATGCTGGTTCTGCTCCGACTACCGGCGATACGACACTTGACGCCAAGATCCGCGCGGCAATCGCATCGGTTCACTGAAGCGGCAAGCAACGTGGTACAGATTGCCATGACTGACCTTGTGTCCATCCGCCGTGTTCCGCTGATGAAAGCGGAACATCGGCGGGCGCGGGCCGAAGAAGCCACCGCCCGAGGCGTCGCCACAGTCGCAGGCTGGACGGTCGTCGTCCTGCTCGCAGCAGTGACAATTTTCCTGCTCATCCAAGGCTTGCCAGCATTGACCGCACAACCTGAAGAACTGCCACTCGGCGTGAGTCTTCTCCGCCTGGCGCCACCATTGTTGTTCGGCTCGCTGTGGTCAGGTCTGCTCTCCCTCGGGTTGGCAGCGCCAGTGGCCATCGGTGTGGCCCTCTTCACCACGCAGTACGCTCCCAAGCCTCTCGCGCGACTACTGGGCACCATCACTGATCTGCTTGCTGCCGTCCCCTCCGTGGTCTATGGACTGTGGGGCCTGACAGTTCTGGCCCCACTGACAGCCCCACTCGGCGCATGGTTGGCGACCCATCTGGGTTGGTTCCCGCTCTTCGCAGGGGAGGCGTCAGCCACCGGGCGGACGATGCTGGCGGCGTCTGTCGTGCTGGCCATCATGATCATGCCCATCATGACATCGGTCGTGCGCGAAGTGTTCACCCAAGCTCCAACAGAACCAGTCGAGGCCGCCCTCGGACTAGGGGCGACGAAATGGGAAAGCATTCGGATGGCCGTCCTCCCGGTCTCCCGGTCAGGAATCGTGGCCGGGGCAATGCTGGGGCTCGGACGGGCCCTTGGAGAGACAATGGCGGTGGCCATGGTTCTGTCGGCCAGTCCGCTGCATGTCACCGGCTCCCTGGTTACCTCTTCTGGACCTGGAACAATCGCAGCGTTCATTGCCCAAACCTTCCCCGAAGCCCACGGGCTCGAACTCAACGCCCTGATCGCGCTCGGACTCAGCTTGTTCGCGGTGACTTTCCTTGTCAACGCGGTGGCGCGACGAATCGTGAGCCGTCCATCGAAGGGGATCTCATGAGTACCATCACCCAAGTGTCTCTGCGACGACGGTTGACCTCGTCAACAGCGGTTGTCCTCATGGGAATTGCTGTGGCAGCAGCGCTCGTCCCCCTCATCTCACTGCTGTGGACGGTCATCAGCCGGGGTGTGCGTCGTTTCGACCTCGCCTTCGTCACACAGTCGATGCGTGGGATCGTCGGTGCGGGCGGCGGGGCCAGTCATGCCATCGCTGGCAGCCTCCTCATCACTGGAGCAGCGACCCTGATGTGCGTCCCTCTGGGCGTGCTGGCTGCGGTGTACATGACGGAGTATGGCCGTGGTCTGCCCGTGCGGGTCATCACCTTCCTCGTCGATGTCATGACGGGCATCCCATCCATTGTGGTGGGTTTGTTCGCGTATGCGGTGGCGAGTCTGTTCTTCGGCCCCGGGATTCGCTCCGGTTTGGTCGCGTCAGGCGCCCTGGTGCTTCTCATGTTGCCCGTTGTCATCCGGTCCAGCGAGGAGATGTTGCGTATGGTCCCACTCGACCTGCGCGAAGCCTCCTACGCCCTGGGCGCGCCGCGATGGCGCACTATTGCCTCCGTCGTCTTGCCGACGGCTCTGCCCGGCATCACCTCTGGAGCCTTGCTGGGCGTGGCTCGTATCGTCGGTGAGACGGCACCCTTGTTGCTTGTGGCCGGTTTCACCGATTCGATGAACGGAAATCTGCTCGACGGACGTATGGCCACCTTGCCCGTCTTCATCTACAGCCAATGGCAGAACCAAGGCGCCGATGCGTCGGCTTACAGCAACAGAGCCTGGACAGCGGCACTTGTTCTCGTCCTCTTTGTGCTGGCACTCAATATCGCAGCGAAAGCTGCCATCCGTCTCACCCAACGACACAAGGGACAATCATGACACAAACAATCCTTCCCACGATCCACAGGGAAACCACCACACCAATCCCAGCGCCCATCTCATCCGATGGCCCCAAGATTGCCATCACGAACTTCTCTGCTTACTACGGATCGTTCCTGGCTATCAGCAACGTCAATGTGACGATTGAACCCAAGCAAGTCACGGCGTTCATCGGCCCATCAGGATGCGGCAAGACCACTTTGCTGCGTTCCATCAACCGTCTGCACGAAGTGACGCCTGGAGCGAGGACAGAAGGGTCGGTTCGTTTGGGCGCGACTGACTTGTACGACCCACGAGTCGATGTTGCCGCCGTACGAGCACGCATCGGCATGGTCTTCCAACGCCCGAATCCTTTCCCCACCATGTCAATACGCGACAATGTTCTCGCCGGACCGAGATTGCAAGGGCGCAGACTGAGTCGCAGTGAAGCAGATGACCTTGTCGAGTCTTCACTTCGAGCGGCAGGGCTGTGGGAGGACGCCAAGGACCGTTTGCGGGCGGCGGGCGCTGGGCTCTCTGGTGGACAACAGCAGCGACTCTGTATCGCACGCGCTGTGGCCAACTCGCCGGATGTCATCTTGATGGACGAACCATGCTCCTCGCTCGACCCGATATCGACGGCCACAATTGAGGCGATGATTGTGGACCTGGCAAGGAATTACACGGTCATCATCGTCACCCACAATATGCAGCAGGCTCTGAGGGTGTCCCGAAGGACTGCCTTTTTCAGCACAGATGGAGCCTCCCGCCCAGGTCGTCTCGTCGAATACGGTGACACGATGCAGGTCTTCAACGCTCCACGCGAAGAAGCAACAGCACGTTACGTCGGAGGGCACTTCGGGTGAAGCGTACCCGCCATGTCCTGGCACACGTGGCGAATCGGACTAGCAGCTCTAGCAGGTCTAGTAGGCTGGATTGTGTGACGAAGAGACACCGTAAGCCCGGTCCTGGTTTGCACCGCCGAACTCTCGTCGCCCTGCGAGCGGTCGGCGGGTATTGTTTCGTGGTCACAGCCCGAGGCCGAGCGCTCTACGTGTCAGAACCACTGGCCGGTGTCCTCCCTCTCGACAAAGGACGCCTGACCGAACCCAATCTGACCACTCTCGTTCACGAAGCCAGAACCAGTGGCGCCACAGTCACGCGGGCGTTCCACACCGACTCGTGGGGAAGTATGCGCGACCTTGTGGCCCAAGCAGCAACGATTGAAGACAATTGCGTGCTCGTTGTCCTCATCGACCGCTCAGCGGAGGTGGAGGCAACCCAGGCCAGGCGAGATTTCGTGTCCAACGTCGGACATGAGCTGGTCACCCCTGTCACTTCGCTGCGCCTCATCGCCCAAGCTCTGACAGCGAGCGCCGAGGACCCAGCCATGGTGCGAGATTTCGCGGGGCGGTTGACTCGCGTGACCACCCAACTCGACCACATGACAGCCTCGATGCTCACCTTGGCGCGCGCCCAGGAGGCCCCGCTGCCCGACCAGATGAGGCCAATCGACATTGGCGACGTTATCGACAAAGCGGTAGCCACTCTGGCCAATGAAGCAGAGCATGCCGGTATCAAACTCCAACGCAAGAAGCGTGGGAAAGCGGTCGTCATGGGTGATGCAGACGCGCTCGAGACCGCTGTCGAGAATCTCGTGTCGAATGCGATTCACTACTCGCCATCGGGAGGTCGCGTGACAATCACCACCGGACGCGATGATTCGGCAGGGACCGCGACCATCAGTGTCGTCGATCAGGGGATTGGTGTGGACCCCGCCGAGCAGGACCGCATATTCGAGCGCTTCTATCGAACAGACTCGGCCCGGGCTCGGCGCACTGGGGGGACCGGATTAGGCCTGGCCATCGTCAAGCACACCGCACTTGCCCATGGAGGCTCCGTTCGTGTCGACTCCCGCCCAGGAATCGGCTCAACATTCGCCCTGATACTGCCTCAGGCAGGAGCGCCGGACACGGAGGAGGAGGCATGACAACTCTCTTGCTCGTCGAAGACGCCGATGATTTGCGTGAAACACTGGCGTTCCTGCTTGTCCGTGAAGGCTACGATGTTCGTGCTGTGGGAGACGGGGCGGCCGCCATCACCGAGTTCGAGGAACACGCGCCCGACGTCGTCATCCTCGACCTGATGATTCCTCAGGTGTCTGGCATCGAGGTCTGCCGACGAATACGCGCGTCGAGCGATGTGCCCATCATCATTGTGACAGCCAAGGTGGATGAGTCGGACATTGTTCTTGGTTTGGAGTTGGGCGCTGACGACTATGTGCGCAAGCCCTTCTCAACCCCTGAATTGTTGGCCCGGATACGTTCTGTGCTGAGGCGGCGCCGGGTCGAAGGCCAACACGACACAGTGAAATTGGGGAGTAAAGGCGTGACCATGGACGTCGAACGCCACATCGTGTTCGTTGATGGCCGAGAGGTCGAACTGCCTCTGAAAGAGTTCGAGTTACTGGAATTGCTCATGCGCAATGCGGAACGGGTCGTCACGCGCGGACAGATCATCGACCGCGTATGGGGAGCCGATTACTTTGGAGACACGAAAACCCTCGACGTCCATGTGCGCCGGTTGCGGGCGAAGATTGAGCCTGATCCCGCCCATCCCAGCAGACTCGTCACAGTTAGAGGGTTGGGGTATCGCTTCGAGGATGCGTCATGACGGCCATGGAATCGTGGTTGACTCGTTTGCAGACTGCCTTGGACCCGACTGACGAACAGTGGGGAGCCTCGGCACGCGGCGGTCGAGATTCGGCTGTCCTCGCCTTGCTGAGTCTGGCCCCTGACCCGGATGTCGTTGTGACCGTGCGGGCCAGTGGCTTGCGTCACCACGGAGGGCAACTGTCATTCCCTGGTGGGGGACGGGAGCCAGGAGACGCCTCACCCACACAGACGGCGTTGAGGGAGGCCTGCGAGGAGGTCGGACTGCCTCCTGGTGAGGTGAGTCCGCTGGGACAGATGCACACCCGTGACTTGCCCGTGTCGAGCAACCGTGTCATCCCCATCGTGGGCACATGGACAGGGCGGACCGGACTCACAGCGCATGACCCCGCAGAGGTCGATTCGGTCGTGCGGTGGCGAATGGGGGAACTGGCCGACCCAGCGCACCGCGTCATGGCTCGCCATCCTCGCGGAGGGCAGGGGCCAGCATGGGACATGGGGGAGTTGTTTCTGTGGGGGTTCACCGCCAAATTGATGGATGTGCTCCTGGAACTCGGCGGATGGGAACGTGAGTGGGACACGAGCCGAGTCGTGGATGTGCCGAGGCGTTTTCTCAGCGACAGACGATAGGGAAGTGCTGACCAACCACCATTGTCATTCTGCGCAGAATGACAGAGAGTGTGGCCAATAGTCAGCACATCCCTAGGGAAGCACAAGCCACTGTCTCACAGCACGACCTTCCCAGAAACCACGTACGACCCATGAGGAATGATGGAACCATGTGGTACGACATCATGAACCCTGTCCCAGCTGCACAGCGCCCCGACTTGCTCGCCGACTCTACACTCGCAGCATTGTCCCATGTCCCACAGGCGCTCGTCTTCGAGATAGACCCAGCCTTGTCCGACACCGACACCCTCTGCGCGAAATACGACCTGCCCCCAGATTCCATGGGCAACGCGGTCCTCATCAGCGGCAAGCGCGAAGGACAGGTCCGACAGTGCTGTGCCATGGTCTTAGCGAACCGCAGGGCAGATGTGAATGGCCTAGTCAAGCGACGTTTGGATGTGCGTAAGGCGTCGTTCGCACTCATGGAAGTGGCCGTGGAATCCTCAGGAATGGAGTACGGCGGCATCACCCCCGTCGGTCTCGGTCCGCAATGGCCGGTATGGCTGGATGAGACCATCAGCAGTGTCGAATGGCTGTGCATCGGTTCAGGCGTGCGCCGCTCCAAACTCATCCTCCCCGGCAAATCGCTGCTGAATCTTCCAGGTTCCCAACTCGTGGAAGGTCTGACCCTGCCCCAATGAGGCAATAGCGATAGCCTGTACACATGACTGAATACAGGATTGAACATGACTCAATGGGCGACGTACAAGTCCCCGCAGACGCCCTGTGGAGGGCACAGACCCAACGCGCGGTGGAGAACTTCCCCATTTCGGGACAGGGGATCGAGCCGCGTCTGATTCGGGCGCTCGGCCTCATCAAACAAGCTGCGGCAAGTGCAAACGAGTCTCTGGGCGTGTTGCCGCACGACAAAGCGGAAGCTATCCAGGACGCCGCCGCACAGATCGCGGCAGGGCAGTGGCTCGACCAGTTCCCCATCGATGTCTTCCAGACCGGCTCAGGAACCAGTTCGAACATGAACGCCAATGAGGTCATCGCCTCTCTGGTGGCCCGCGCAGGTGGAGACGTACACCCGAACGACGACGTCAACGCCTCACAATCCTCCAATGACACCTTCCCGACCGCGATCCATGTTGCCGCAACGCTGGCCATCACTGAGGACCTCATCCCGGCGCTCGACGTCTTGGCCGACTCCCTGGAAGCCAAGGCTGTCGAGTTCGCCGACGTGGTGAAGTCGGGACGCACACACCTCATGGACGCCACGCCGGTCATGCTGGGTCAGGAGTTCTCAGGCTATGCCGCGACCGTGCGGTACGCCCAGGAACGCCTCGACTCGGTCCTGCCCAGAGTGAGAGAACTGCCCTTGGGCGGGACTGCTGTGGGCACGGGCATCAACACACCTCCCGGATTCGCAGCCACGGCAATCAAGGCGCTGTCTGACCTCACGGGACAACCCTTCACCGAAGCCAGAAATCATTTCGAAGCACAAGCCACCCGCGATTCCCTCGTAGAAGCATCAGGAACCATCACGTCCATCGCCGTTGGCCTCATCAAGATCTGCAACGACCTGCGGTGGATGAGTAGTGGCCCAACAACCGGCCTCGGCGAAATACATCTTCCTGACCTCCAACCAGGAAGTTCCATCATGCCGGGAAAGGTCAATCCGGTCCTGCCTGAAGCAATGTTGCAAGTGTGCGCCCAAGTCATCGGCAATAACACGGCGGTGACGTTCGGTGGTTCCCAGGGCAACTTCGAACTGAACGTCATGATGCCCATGATCGCCCGAAACCTCCTAGAGTCGATTCGTCTGCTCTCGACCGCGGCCGTCCAACTGGCTCATCGCTGCGTGGACGGCATCACAGCCAACCCGGCCAAGATGAAGGCGTACGCAGAGTCCTCCCCGTCCATCGTGACCCCGCTCAATCGCTACATCGGATACGAGAGCGCGGCGAAAATCGCCAAGACTGCCATCAAGGAATCCATCACGATCAAGGAAGCAGCCCACGCCCTGGGGTACGTGTCCGACGATGGCGCGCCAGGCACCGTCACCCCCGCCCAACTGGACGACCTGCTCGATGTGGCCTCGATGACACACCCATAGATTTCCAGACAGCCCGCCATCGCCTCATCATGTGGTCATGCCCACGCAACCACCAAGGAATGCTAGTATCCAGTATCCGTCATTTTCGTTTCGCAAGGATTCTTACCATGACACAGTCACCATCTGACTCACCTGATTCGCCCACCCCCGATTCGGCCTCCGTGCCGACTCCTCAGCCACCTGCCGAAGGCGCAGGAGCCCTGCCTCCTCAGCCGCCGTTCGCCCCGGTTCCGGGCCAACCGGTCGGGTTCCCCTCAGCACAGCCGCCCAAGAAGAAGGCCAAGGGTTGGCTCATAGCCCTCATCATCGTTGTTGTGCTGGCTCTCGCAGCCACAGCGGGCGTCCTCGTCGTCCGCAGCCTCGTCGGAAATCGCACCACGCCCTACTGCCAGACGTACATCCGTTTGGGGGACGAGATGCCGCCGATCAGCGCCCGACTCACGCAAGCCCAAGCCAATGGTGACTTCACTGAAATCAGCTCCGCTCTGGCTGAGATGATCGCAGGATTCACAGAACTGAGCGATGCGAATCCCCCTGCGGATGCCGTCGCTCCTCTGGACACAGTCGTGGATTATCTGCAGTCCCTCAAGGTGTACGCCGACAACAACGATGGCGATGGATACAACGCCTATGTTTCTGCCAATGGTTCAGGCGCCTTCCTGACCGCTTCCAACTCAGTGGATGAGGTCTCCGTCGCTTACTGTTCGTGAATCGTGGCCGCTCTCTCCGCATGGCAAGTGTCCTGTAACCTTGTTCGCACAATAGGCGGCGTGTGATGGCGCACTTGCTCTCGGCTGAGAAGGTCGGCCTCGACTATCCGACCCGCACTGTGTTCGACTCGCTGACCTGTGGCATCGACGAGGGCGACCGCGTGGGAATCGTGGGGCGCAACGGGGATGGTAAGTCGTCCCTGCTGGGCATCCTCGCAGGCATTGTCAGGCCAACATCGGGCAATGTCACACACCGTGGCGATATTCGTGTCGGCTACTTGCCACAAGACGACCAACTGAGTGAATCCGGGCAGACCGTGGGACACACGGTCGTGGGGGAGCGACCTGAGTACGAGTGGGCGTCCGACGCCAAGATACGCACCATTGTGCAAGAGTTGGTCGGCGACATCGACTTTGAACGGAATGTGGCCGACCTATCCGGTGGCGAACGAAGGCGCATTGCGCTGGCCTCGCTCTTGGTGGAGGACTGGGACGTGCTCGCCCTCGACGAGCCCACCAACCACTTGGACTTGGAAGCGATCTCGTGGCTGGCTGGCCATCTCAAGACCCGATGGGCGCCGAACAAGGGCGGACTCTTGCTCGTGACCCACGACCGCTGGTTCCTTGATGAAGTCGTCACCACGACGTGGGAGGTTCACGACCGTATCCTTGAGCCCTTCAAGGGAGGGTATGCGGCGTACGTCTTGGCTGCGGTGGAGCGGGACCGCGCGGCAACTGTCATTGAGACAAAGAAGCGCAACATGCGGCGCAAGGAACTGGCATGGTTGCGGCGTGGGGCGCCCGCTCGTACCTCCAAGCCCATGTTCCACATCGAACAAGCCAACGCACTCATCGCCGATGTGCCCGAGTTCCGCGACCCCATCTCGCTGGCCAAGTTGGCCATGACCCGCTTGGGCAAGAAAGTGGTCGATCTGGAAAACGTCAGCTTCTCCTACGACTGGGAGGTCTTGTCCCATGTCACCTGGCGTATCGCGCCGGGCGAGCGCACGGGGATTCTCGGCGCGAACGGGGTGGGCAAGTCCACGCTCCTAGACCTCATCACGGGCAAACTCCATCCCACAAAAGGCACCCTGACTCGGGGAAAGACTGTCCGTTTCGGAGTTCTCGACCAAGAGTATTCCCACTTGGTTCCTGTCTATGACGACTTCGTCCGAATAGTTCTCGGCCGACTCAAGAACACATTCCTTGTTGAGGGTAAAGAGATGAGCCCCTCGCAATTGTTGGAGCGCCTTGGATTCTCGAAGGACCAACTCAGCACGCGCGTCGGCGAACTCTCGGGTGGACAGAAACGACGTCTCCAATTGCTCCTTGTGCTCTGCGATGAACCCAATGTCCTCATCCTCGACGAGCCGACCAACGACGTGGACACCGACATGCTCACGGCTTTGGAAGATCTGCTCGACACATGGGCGGGCACTCTCATTGTGGTCAGCCATGACCGCTATTTCGTTGAGCGCGTCACTGACCAGCAGTACGCGATCATCGGCACGCACTTGCGCCATCTTCCAGGAGGAGTTGAGGAGTACCTGCGTGTGGCACAGGCGACAATAGCCGCACGCCAACTCACTGCGGCTCCTACTCAAGCAAAGTCTGCGAGCACGCCGACTGAGCAACTCACTGCGGCCGAAGAGCGCACCTTGCGCAAGAAACTAGCTTCCCTTGAGTCGCGGATCGCTAAAGTGGGCAAGCGTCGAGATGAACTCCATGAACTGCTCGCCCAAACCGACCCATCCGACTGGGTGCGACTGCACGACCTTGGTTCGCAGATCGACGAAACGCAAGAGGAGCAAGCGACACTGGAAGACGAGTGGCTGGCCCTGGCGGAAGCATTGGACTTGAGTCGCTGACCTGTGTCCAAGGGGCCGCTGATTGGTCCTCCACTCTCCAGGGGAACGCCCAAAGGTGATAGGATTGTTCCTGTCACGTAGCGTGACTCTCGTTGAAGGAGAACCATGGAATTCATTGACGACCTCAAGGCCAAAGCTGCCGATTTGCTGGACGACGCCAAGGAAGCGTTTGACAAAGTTCAGGACAAGGTTGGAGACCTTGTTGAGGATGCCAAGTCCGGCGAATTGCTGGACAATGCGAAAGAGTTCGCCTCAGGTTTGGCCGACAAGGCCAAGGACCTGGTCGATGGCGACAAAGCCAAGATCGAAGACGCGGCCCAGGCCGTGAAAGAAGAGGCGGCGTGCTGCTCGGACAAGGCCAAAGAAGCCGGCGCAACGTGTTGCGGCAAGGAGACTGAAGCCACAGTCGCCGAAGCGCCTGCAGCCTGACCCACAATTGACGCAAGGGGGCCTGCGCATCACCAGCGCAGTGCCCTTTTGTCATTCTCACCACCTAATTCATCACCACTAAGGAGACACACATGAGTGCTTACACATTGCCCGAACTCGACTACGACTATTCCGCGCTGGAACCCTTCATTTCCGGCGAAATCATGCAGTTGCATCACGACAAGCATCACGCCGCGTACGTGACAGGAGCGAACACTGCTCTCGACAAGCTGGAAGAGGCTCGTGCAACCGGCAATTTCGCCACCGTCGCCAAGCTGGAGAAGGACCTCGCTTTCAATCTGGGTGGACACATCAACCATTCCGTGTTTTGGAAGAACCTTGCCCCCGCCGTTGGTGCTGTCCCTGAAGGGGAATTGTCCGCCGCCATCGACGAGTATTTCGCCAGCTTCGACGCTTTCCAGAAGCACTTCACTGAGGTAGCCCTGGGCATCCAAGGCTCCGGTTGGTCCATCCTCGCCTGGGATGTGCTGGGACAACGCCCCGGGATCTACCAGTTGTACGACCAGCAGGGCAACCTTCCCGCTGGCCAGATTCCGCTGCTGCAGCTCGACATGTGGGAACATGCGTTCTACCTGCAGTACAAGAATGTGAAGGCTGACTACGTCAAGGCGTGGTGGAATGTCATCAACTGGGCCGATGTCGCTGCTCGCTTCGAGCGCGCCAAGACCCAGACTGTCGGTCTCATCTGAGCCACTAGGGGTGCTGAACCTCTCCATGCGACCCCTGCCCACTTCGGGCAGGGGTTTGCTATGTGCCCACAACCTTGGCGACGAGCACAAACGACTATTCTCCGCCGACTCAGGCGACGAGTGAACCAATGACCTCGGGCAGGAAGCGGGCGAGGGCGTCGGGAGGATAGGGGCCGGGATGTCTGGTGGCCGTCATCGCTTGTATGGAGGCAGCCAGGAGGCCAGCGGTGTAACCATCGCAACCGGAAGCAAGGACACTGGCAGCGATACCGGCTAGGACGTCCCCTGAGCCTGCTTGCGCTGTCCATGCCGGGCCCCCCACTGCCTGAGCGACTTCGCCATCGGGTCGCGCGACGTATTGGTTGTGCCCCTTGACAAGGACAGACACATTCCATCGCTGGGCTGCTTGGAGGGCATGGGCGCCAGGATCGGCGCTGACTTGAGCGACATCTGCGCCCAGGAGGCGGGCCAGTTCTCCGATGTGGGGAGTGAGCAGCGATCCTGTCGGCAAGGTCGAAGGCAAGCGCTGAAGGGCGCCTGCGTCCACGACCAACGGAACCCGCGCGGCCAGGGCAGCCTGCATCCTCTCAGTCCCGTCGTGAACGTCCCACCCCGAACCGACCAGCCATGCCTGGACTCGACCCCGCCCGAATGTCACCGAAGGCGCCTGGGAGACAATGGCTGCACGCACACTATCCGGTCCCGCATAGCGAATGAACCCCGCGCCCGAATACAAGGCGCCCAGGACCGACAGCACACCCGCTCCAGGATAGGTCACCGAACCCGTGTCGACACCCACGACCCCGCGCGAGTACTTGTCAGAATAAGGGTCCGGGCAAGGCCACAAACGAGCGACGTCCGCTTCAGTGAACTGGATCATGGGGCAAGGGTACTACCGAGACGCCCTCCACGAACATGTCACACTTCTATGTGGCGCTGATGACGAGCCAAGACAACCGCCATAGCCAAGCCCGCAGCGAGAACGAGGACGCACAACCACACTTCTGGCAGCGGGAGCCTTGACCGGGTGAGTGCCGAGAAGATGACATTGTCGACGCTGGTGGCAGAACTCAGGGCGAAGACGCCGATGGTCACCACAGCGGCCACCAGTGGGACGACCTTGAGGAACATGGCGACAAGAGAGGTGGAGTGCAGGGACAGGGCGAAAGCCCCACATGCCACCGCCACATTGAGACCGATGGATAGAGCTCCAAGAAGAAAAACGTAGTTGCCGAGGGTCAGGTTGTACATCCACAGGTTGTACATCGGCCCAGCGATACGGGCAGTCCAGTACAAATGGGCCTGCGTGGAAAAGATGTACACCATGAGGCCAGCACCGGTGAGAACAGCGGAGACAATCAGAGAAGTGGCAATGACGGCGAGCAATTGTGTGCCGACGATGGCCCGCCCCTCATGGGATGTGTACTGAATCTGACGCACCTTCCGAGCCCTGTCCGTCACCAGAAGAGGGGAGACCAACAAAGCGACCGCGACCAGACTGATACCGCAAAAGAGGCCGACGAAGGAAGAGATGTCACTTGCTATCCATGGGTCGAACAGGTTGTCCATGTGCTCCAGAACAAACCCAGCCCGTTCGCGGACAAGAGGAGAATCGGACAGGTCTTGCTGCGATTCGACGAACCGCCACCAGAACGAGTGTTCCCGCTGGGCAGGGTCGTATCGGTCGGCAAGGGTGTCGAGCTGCCCCAGTCGCCACCAGGGCGTGCCCACGTCGAATGGATTCGTTTCGTAGAGAGTGCTGAGAAGGGACGCATAGTCCTCCTGCATTTCGGTGACATCGCGGGCCGGGGACCACACGACTGAGTTGATGGCGTCGTGCTCAAACGACTGCCACTGCTCATAGGAGGCGATGTCATATTTGGCGAACAGCGGATTCGCCTGGAACTGGGCTTGGAAGGCAGCTTCCGCTTCAGCCCTGACTCGGCCAGCGTCGAAGTCTTCCCACTCCTCGTCAGACAGCGTGTCGCCGTAAGCCTCATGGAGTTGGAGAAGGTAATCCCCAGTGGGTCCGGTGAAGTCAGAGGCGGAGTCGATGAGGCCCTTGACCAGGCCGAACCAGACGAGTCCGATCAAGGCGACGATGACGAGCAACATGCGCCAGTCCCAGATCTTCTTGAGTTCCGCCAGAAAAAGTCTCATGATATCTCCTTCATAGTTCCGCCTTGGCATAGCGGCATCCAGCAACAAGGGTAAGAACAACGAGTATGAGCACGGAACCCAGCACGCCCCAGGTCTCGAAGTGAGGCCAAATCGCGTTCACATCGCCGTCGGTCAGCCACTGCGGGGAACTGAGAAGCAGACCGAGGGGACTCGACTCTCCAATGGCTCGCGCCACGCTGGCTTGCGGGAGCAGGCGGGGCCCCACGCCCAAGAGGATGATTGTGACGACCGTGGTCACGATGGCTGCCCAGGGGTTGCGCACGAAAGTGGCCATCACGATTCCAAGGAGGATGAAACACCCGACGACTCCTAGCCCTACGGCGAGGTATTCCAGCAGGTACGTCGCCACAGTCAGTCTGTCCCAGGTGATGAAGAGCTTGCCGCCCACTCCATGGTTGAAACTGCTGGAGACGAATGAGTCCCATGCTTGCGAGAAGTCCCAGTGGACAAGGACGAAGCCCACTGTCGTCCCCATGACTAGACAGCCCAAGGCGAGTCCAGAAGTGGCACTGGCAAGGGCTTTCACTCGCCACAGCGCACGTCCTGTGACGGTGGGGATCAGGACCTTCTCCGTGTCATGAGCGACCTCGTGCCCCATGCACATTAGGGACATCGTCAGCGCGAGAAGAGAGGCCTCGCCCACGGCGATGGGCATGATCAGCCCGAAAACCTGCCGATGGACCCATCCAGTGAGAAACCCGAGGTAAGGACTCAGTGCGTCGGCGTGCTTGGCCGACTCGTCCACGACAGGTTGGACACGTCCGTACAGTGTCCGTACATTCTCAGCGGCAGATTCAGACAGGTTGTTCTGGGCGATGTACATGTCGGCGATGAATTGTGCGTCAAACCTCTCGAAAACATTCTCCGTCTCAGGAGGGTCCCCAGGCCAGGTGGGGTCAGTGGGAATGAAGATGATCAAGGCGTTGAGCAGCAGAGACCCCAGCACCACCGTCCAGATGGCAGGGGTGGCAAGAACCTTCCGCAGTTCGAGCCGAATCATCACGCCTCATCGCGGTAGGTGTGGAGGAAGACGTCTTCCAGGTTGGGCGCCACAGGCCAGACCCTCCGACCTGGGGCAGACACCATCTGTGGTGCCGTCGAATCAGACACGAAGCGGGTGATGGTCGCCCCGTTCTCTTGACGCTCGGTGAGGACGAGTCCTGATTTTCCTGCGACTGCCATGTCATCGGTCTCCCAGACTCTTCCCTCCAACAGGCTCACGATCTGGGCGGGCGCGGCATTGGCGATGATATGGCGATCCTGGACCATGATGACATGGTTGGCCACAGTCTCGATGTCAGAGACAATGTGCGTGCTCAAGATGACGATGCGGTCCTTCGACAAGGTGGAGATGAGATTGCGGAAACGGACCCTCTCCTTCGGGTCCAGCCCTGCCGTCGGTTCATCGAGGATGAGCAATTGGGGTTCGTTGAGGAGGGCTTGGGCGATGCCGACCCGCTGGACCATGCCGCCGGAGAAGGCGCGCATCTTCTTGTCCGCCACATCGGCCAGCCCCACAGTCTCCAGCAGTTCGCCCACGCGACGTTTCGCCGTCTCGCGTCCGACGGCTTTGATCGCGGCGAGGTACAGAAGGAACTGGCGTGGCGAATGGTTCTTGTAGTACCCGAAGTCCTGGGGAAGGTACCCCAGGATGTCGCGGTAGGCCGCCCCGAGCGCCACGATGTCATCGCCGTTCCACAGGATCTCCCCACGAGTCGGGAAAATGAGCGTGGCGAGCATCTTGATGAGCGTGGTCTTGCCCGCTCCATTGGGCGCGAGCAAGGCGTACACTCCCGGCGTGAAGTCCAGCGTCACATTACGCAGAGCCTCGAAAGTGCCGTAGTTCTTGGTGACATTATGCAGGGATAACATGGGTCCTCGATTCCTTGAGCAAAGCCGCGCACTGCCACACGAGGGCGACGGCGCAGATGATGGCGATACCGCTAGTCAAAGCGGTGTTCAGACTGGCAAGACAGGCCTCCCAGGCCTCGCCGAAACGCACCGGAGCGCCAATCCACACCGCCATCCACACAACAGTGAACACTGCCATTGCCCATGGGCTTCTGGTGAAACGCAGCGTGGAGACCTCCGCGAGAGCACAACCGAAGAGGGCGGCCAGCCCGAGGGGGACCAGGGTCAAGACTTCGGCGGCGCCGGTCGCTGACAAAGAGGCAAGCAGCGCTGTGACGACTGCGGCGACCAGTGAGTACGCCATGACCCGCAGAGCGGTCACCTGACGAATCGTGAAATGTGCCGTTTGCTTCAGGTCGTACATCGCCGTGGCGCGTTCGAGCATTTCCGTTCCCGCGAGGATGACCGTGAACAGCAGGGGAGCACAGGCGACCGTGGCAGTGTGCCGCCATGCGGCGGGCACCCCCAAGGTGATCACTATCATTGCCACCACCATGACTCCCGAGAAGATGAGGGACCATGCCGTGTCGAAGAAGATGTTCTTGGTTCCCAGTTCGCGTTGTATCGTGCGTGCGCGTTCCCACGCTGAGACGGGGTGGACAAGTCCTTCGTCGAGAATGTGCGCAATGGCACGGTCTTTGACTTCCGGTTCGACGCCCAACTGCCAGTTCTCACTCATCGTCGATCTCCTTTCGCAACCGTCTCAGCGCCCTGTAATACGTCGTTTTCGCCGTGTTCTCACTCATGGACATTCCTTTCGCAATCTCGGCGAACGTCTGCTCGCCGAAGACATGCAGCCTCACGATTTTCTGTGCCGCCCCAGGGAGCACTCCCAGGAGGCGTTGTACGGCTTCGCCGGAACTGACACCCTGGACCCAGTCGTCAGTCGGATCGGCGAGGACCGGGTCATGGCCTTCCAGGTCTGCCACGTCGAGCACCCGTGCAGCCCGCGACCGATACCAATCGATGACTTTGTTGGTGGCGATCGCGTACAGCCAGGTTCTGAATCCAGCCCTGCGTCTGTCGTACGACCCGATGGTGCGCAGCATGGAGATGAAAATCTCCTGTGTCAGGTCGAGCGCCACCCAGGTATCAGGAGTCTGCCGACGCACATAGCGGAGTATCTCGTCGTACCAGGCACGCACGAGCGCGTCAGCGGAAACACGGTCACCACTTGTCTGTATCGACCGTATCCAGCGACTTTGCTCGTCCACCGCACTCCTTGCATCCTCGCCAGTGTATTCGGATGCGATGAGCGCATAGTTTCACTGCGACCCAGATTCGGAGGCCGCCAGACCAAGACAGCTCTGCGTCATTCCACCGTGACGGACTTGGCTAGATTTCTGGGCTGGTCCACGTCGTACCCCTTGAGTGTGGCGACCTCGCAGGCATACACCTGAAGCGGCAGTATCGCCAGCAGGGGTTGGAAGAGTGTGGGCACCACGGGGAGAGGGAGGAAGACATCGGCGAAAGCCATTGCTTCTTCGTCGCCTCTCTCCGCCAGCACAATGGTCCTAGCGCCACGTGCCCGTACTTCCTGGATATTGGAGACGACCTTGTCATGGATTTGGTCACGGCCTTGGGGTGGGACGACGACGAAAATGGGCAGACCCTTGTCCACCAAAGCGATGGGGCCATGCTTGAGTTCCCCAGCAGCGAAACCCTCCGCGTGGAGATAGGAGATCTCTTTGAGTTTGAGGGCCCCCTCCAGGGCCACGGGATAGCCCACGTGACGTCCCAGGAAGAGAATAGATGGCTCTGACAAGGAGTTTCCCGCCAAGGTCAGAACCGTCTCAAGGTCGTCGAGAACTTGGTCCATCTTCTCGGGAATGGCTTCCAGTTCCTCGACTAAGCTACGAATCTCATCGCCGAACTTGTTGCCGCGCACCTGGGCGAGATACAGCCCGAGCAGGTAACAAGCAATTAGTTGAGTGGTGAAGCCCTTGGTCGAGGCAACGCCAATTTCAGGACCCGCATGAGTGTAGATGACGGCGTCGGACTCGCGCGGAATGGTCGCTCCATTGGTGTTACAAATGGAAATGACTTTGGCGTGTTGTTCGCGGGCGTGGCGTATTGCTTGCAGAGTGTCAGCGGTTTCTCCCGACTGGGAGATGGTCACGACGAGAGTCGAACGGTGGATGACGGGGTCGCGGTAGCGGAACTCGGAGGCGATGTCCACTTCGACAGGGATACGAGTCCAGTGCTCGATGGCGTACTTGGCGATCAGGCCCGCGTGATAGGCCGTCCCACATGCGACAACGATAATCTTGTCAATCGTGCGCAGTTCCGACACCTCGATGTTCATCTCGTCCAGAACCAACTCGCCATCGGTGTTGATACGTCCCAAGAGAGTGTCTGCGACGGCTTTGGGCTGCTCGAATATCTCCTTGCGCATGAACCAGTCGTATCCGCCCTTTTCGGCGGCGCTCAGGTCCCAGTCGATATGGTAGGGCCGCGTGGTGGCGGGGCTACCGTCAAAGCCGGTGACCTCGATGGAGTCCGGCTTGATTTCGACAATCTGGTCCTGACCCAATTCGATGGCTTCTTGGGTGTACTCGATGAAACTCGCCACATCGGAAGCCAGGAAGTTCTCGCCCTGCCCCACGCCCACGACCAGAGGGGAGTTGCGACGAGCGGCAACTACCGTGTCAGGGGTCTGCGAATCGATTGCGACTAGGGTGAATGCCCCTTCGAGTCGGGCGACGACAGAACGCATTGCTTCGACCAGTCCCAGACCGGACTCAATGGCGCGACCCAACAAGTGTGCCGCGACCTCGGTATCGGTTTGGGAAGTGAACACCACGCCTTGGGCGCTCAACTCAGCCTTGAGAGTGGCGAAGTTTTCAATGATGCCGTTGTGGACGAGCGCGACACGCCCGGCGGCACCCAGATGCGGATGGGCGTTATCGTCCGTGGGCCCGCCGTGGGTCGCCCATCGGGTGTGCCCGATACCTTGGTGGGAAGCAGGAATCGGGTTGGACTCCAGTTCGGCAACGAGGTTGGCCAGTTTGCCCGACTTCTTGCGGATGTCGATATGACCGTCAGCGACCAAGGCGATGCCCGCCGAGTCGTACCCTCGATATTCCATTCGCTTGAGCCCAGCAAGAATGACGCTGCGAGCGTCACGGGGGCCGACATATCCAACGATTCCGCACATGAAGGCAACCTTACCCGGTGACGACACTCCCGTGGGACCAAACCCCTGGTGACGGCGTGTTTCGATCATTCACGCACTCAGCGGCTTGCCAACGGTGGGAACATGGACCTCCCAGGGTATGGAAGAATTGACGCCATGCCCAAGGAAGAGCCGTTCCTCACCCTCACTCGCGATCACTGGGCTCGCCTGGCCCATGAACGCAATCTGTCGCTGAGTGCTGAAAAACTCGCGGCCTTGCGGGCACAAGGCGACCCCTCTGATGTGCAATCCGTCTCGCAGGTCTTTCTTCCCCTGACCGAGTTGATCGACGTGTACGTGGCGAACGCCGCGACCTTGTCTGTGCAGTCCAACGCCTACTTGGAACTGGACGAGAAACCCACCCCCTTCATCATCGGCATCGCTGGTTCAGTCGCCGTGGGCAAATCCACGGTCGCGCGACTGCTGCGGGAGCTGCTGGGGCCAGGGCGCAAGGTGGACCTCATCACGACCGACGGGTTCTTGTACCCCAATGAAGTCCTGGAAAAGAAGGGCCTCATGGACAAGAAGGGGTTCCCTCAGTCGTACGACCAGGCGGGACTCCTGCGCTTCGTCATGGATGTGAAGTCGGGACTGGAAGCCTCGTCACCGATGTACTCCCATATCACCTACGACATCGTCCCTGGCGAGTACATTGTCGTCGCCCACCCGGACATCCTCATCATCGAAGGGCTCAACGTCCTCCAGCCCGCCCGTGCCTCGTCGTCGGGAAAGATGGGACCGACCGTGTCCGATTTCTTCGACTTCACCGTGTACGTGGACGCGCCCGACGACGCGGTGAAGAGATGGTTCCTTGAGCGCTTCACGGTTCTGCGCGACACTGCTTTTGTCCATCCCGACTCCTTCTTCCGCCAATTCGCGCACATTCCAGACGATGAGGCGATAGCGATGGCGGCCGAAGTGTGGGACACGACTAACGGTCCCAATCTGCGCAAGAACATCAAACCCACAAGGGACCGTGCCACGGTCGTCATCGGCAAGGGATACGACCACGATGTCGAGTGGATTCGGATCCGCAAGACCTGAGAAACCACTGACCTATCATGCACTTCCCTAAAGAATCACCCAGGGTGAAGCGATGGAGGTTCTCTTGGTAAACTCGTGGGGTCATGGGGCGGTAGCTCAGCTGGTCAGAGCAGGGGACTCATAATCCCTTGGTCCCGGGTTCGAGCCCCGGCCGCCCTACTGAAATCCCTAGTCAGGGGCTTGATGGAGTTGACCAAGTCCCACCAAATCCCGCCGTATGGCCCACCTATTGGCTACCTCATTGGCTACCTCGGCGTGGGATCGGTGTTATCGAGCAGTAATCCCGCCACCTCCCAGACCCAGCTCGCTCACATCTTGGATGGTGGCGTGGGGGAGCCCACACCGGACTCAGTTCCGGTGGGAGAAGGAGAGCCCGAGCCGGATGGAGATTCTGAGCCGGGTGAAGGCGACGCCGACTCGGACGAGGGCGATTCAGATTCAGGAGATGGTGACGCACTCTCGGGAGAGGCAGACTCCGACTCGGGAGAAGACGAGGAACTGCTGGACTGCGTGGAGTCAGTGGGGGAACCGGACCCTCCGCCAGAATCCGACGCCGACGTGGGCAAGGGTGGCGGCGGCGGTGTGGGTGGAGCCTGGGAGAAAATGAGAATGGCGATGAGCAAGGCCAGCAGAGCCAGCAGAAGCATGAGCAGCCACGACGCGAGGATGGACAGCCGTCCTCCGCGCTCCCTGCGCCCTGGCCAGGGCAAGGGCCACACATGGGTCAGTCCCGGCGCGAAACGGTCAGACCAGTGCAGACGGTAGTCAGGCCCGGAAGGCGAACCCTGTTGGGGAAGCATCGCCAAGTCCACCTGATCCAAGACGCGCTTGGCTTCATTCACCCCAGCCTGTGTCTGATCGAAAGCCAGTGCGACCCACGGGGCTTGAGGGGCACCATCCACAGAATGTGGGTCGTCATCCTCGGACCGGAACTTGTTGCCCAGACGGCCCGAGTCCTGGTCCAAACCGCCACGGGCAATCACCGTGTCGATGTCCATCCGGTCGACTTCGCCAGCCAGTCGGTCGCGCGCAGCGGCGTCTTCGGCAGCGCCTTGGGACAGGAGGATGATCATCACCGGCGCAGTCGCGTTCTCCTCGACGCCAAGGTAGGCGACGCCTGACTCAGTGGCGAGGAGCCTCGCTGAAGGCCAGAAGTCACCGATCTTGGGAGGATCGACGGGATGGAGTGGATAGGTGGTGATGCCCGCAGGCACAGCCTCTATCGGCACAGGAGTCGGAGCCGACTTCTCTGGAGGCGGGGCAACCACGAGCCCTTCGGCGGAGGAGTCCCCTGTAGCGCTCATGTCGGCCTCATTCGCCTTGTTAGTGTCCATACCCCCTCTATTTTGCCCTATTCGGGCCAGAAATGTGCGCTCGGCGTGGCTGCCGAACCGTCGTGAGGCTCGCCAAAGAACCGTGCGCGTGGGACAAGAGGGCACCAGAGTCGGTATCCTTGTCAGAGAACCAAGGAGGAAATGTGACCTCGACACCTGACCAGAATCAGTCTGTCCAATCGGCAGCGACGCTCTTGTCTGATGCGATTGCCCAAGTACAGAGGGTCATCGTTGGCCAAGAGCACATGGTCGAACAGTTGATGGTTGCCCTGCTAGCCAAGGGCCACTGCCTGCTTGAAGGTGTCCCAGGCACTGCCAAGACTCTGGCTGTGCGCTCGTTCGCCACCGTTGTGGGCGGAGAGTTCTCTCGTATCCAGTTCACGCCCGACTTGGTTCCTTCTGACATCGTGGGCACGAGGATTTACTCCGCGTCCAAGGAAACCTTCGACATCCAATTGGGCCCCGTCTTCGTTAACTTTCTCCTCGCCGATGAAATCAACCGTGCTCCCGCCAAAGTGCAATCGGCCATGTTGGAGATCATGGCCGAGCAGCAGGTGTCCATCGGCGGCAAGACCTACCCTGCGAAGAAACCCTTCATCGTCATCGCCACGCAGAACCCCATCGAGTCCGAAGGTGTGTACCCACTGCCCGAGGCTCAGCGCGACCGTTTTCTTCTCAAGGTCGATGTGGACTACCCGCGAGGCAACGAGGAGTTCGAGATTCTGCGTCGCATGTCCATCAAGGCGCCCGTGCCCGAACCCGTGCTCAACCCTGAACTGGTCCTCCAACTCCAGGACAGAGCCTCGAACATCTTCGTCCACAATCTTGTCGCAGAATATGTCGTGCGTCTCGTTCTCGCCACACGCAAACCCGCCGACTTCGGGATGCCCGACTTGGCTGATGTGATCTCGATTGGCTGCTCGTCGCGTGCGACACTCGGTCTTGTCGCCGCCGCAAGGGGACTGGCCCTCATCCATGGACGCGACTATGTCTTGCCCACAGATGTGCAGGCGGTCGCCAAAGACGTCATGTCTCACCGTCTCGTCCTGACTTTCGACGCTGTAGCGGACAACGTGTCCACTGGGCAGGTCATTGAGAGAATCGTGGCCATGGTGCCTCCGCCCACTCCGGTATGGAATAGCCAACAGCGCAACGCGCAACCACAGCTCCAGCGCCCGGTCCCACAACCCAAGCAACCGCCCATCCCGGCGCCCGCACCACCGGCTGCCTACCCTGCGCCCACCGCGTACCCCGCTCCCACAGGCACTCCCGGATTTGGTCGCGCGCCGCAGTCATGAGCGTCACTTTCTCTCCGCCTGAAGCGACTGCCGCTGTCGCTTCGGTGGTCTCGGAACCGACAGGGGCGACCCTGCCTCTGTCCAAACTCGCGCCTGAAGCAGCCCTCAAACGCTTGGAGTTGACCATTGTTCGTCGTTTGGAAGGTTTCCTTCAAGGCGACCATCTGGGCCTGATTCCTGGCCCAGGCTCCGACACCAACGACTCTCGACCCTATGTGCCTGGCCAAGACGATATTCGTCGCATGGATTGGGCCGTCACCGCTCGTACGACGGTTCCCCATGTCAGGGACACCATTGCTGACCGCGAACTGGAAGTGTGGGCTCTGCTGGACGAGACCCCCTCCATGAACTGGGGCACCCAAGGCGTCACCAAGCGAGACCTCGGCATCGCTGCCATTGCCACCATCGGATTCCTCTCCCAGAAAGTGGGCGACCGCTTCGGCGGTCTCTTGATGAGTCCCACAGGCGTGCGCCGCATTCCTGCCCGTTCTGGCCGCTCCGCGCTGTACTCGCTTCTGCGCACGATGTTGACCTCGCCCATCGTCCGCGACAACACGCCAGGTCCGATGGATTTGGCCGCTGGGATTGAGCAGATGGCGCGCGTCGAGCGCAAACGAGGCATGCGAATCGTGGTCTCCGACTTCCTGACCACCGGAGACGCAGAACTCGATCCGAGCGTGCCCACCGTGTGGGAGAGGCCCTTGCGCAAACTCAGCGTTCGCAACCAGGTCATCTGCGTGGAAGTCATCGACCGACGCGAACTTGAGTTTCCCGATGTGGGGGAGATCCTCATCCGAGACCCTGAGACGAACTTCGACCGTTACGTCAACACCTCCGACCCTGCGGCTCGCGCTCGCCTCAACGCTGCCACGCGCGCGCAGCGTGAACGCATCCGTGCGGCTATCCGCCGCGCAGGCACAGCCCATATCATCTTGCGCACGGATCGTGACTGGGTACAAGACATCGCCCGGTTCGTCCTCGCCTACCGACGTGTCGCTTCCCAGTTGCACACGCCACCGCAGGGGGTGAGCAGATAATGTTGGGCATCACTTCCCTCATGACCCCCTCGCGGCTGTGGATACTGGTCATCATCCCTGTCCTGATCGCGGCGTACATCCTCATCATTCGTCGCAAGTCCAGACAAGGCATGAGGTACACGGACACGACCATCCTCGGCCAGGTCCTGCCCAAACAGTCCCAGTGGCTGCGTCACATCATCGTCTCCTTGGCCTTGCTCTCGTTGATCGCTCTGTCCTTTGCTTGGGCCCGGCCTGAGGGAACGGACAAGGTTCCACGCGAGTCCGCCACGGTGGTCCTCATCCTGGACGTGTCCATGTCCATGACTGCCACCGACGTGCCACCTTCCCGCTTGGAAAACGCCAAGAAGGCAGCAATCGACTTCATCGGCGACCTACCCGACGAGTTCAATGTCGCTTTGGTGTCCCTGTCGGGCACCTCCATGCTCTTGGCGCCTCCCACGACCGAGCACGACGGCGTCATTCGCATCATCCAAAACCTTCAGCCCCAAGAATCCTCCGCCATCGGAGACGCCATATCCACTGCCTTGGTCGGCGTGCAGCAAGGTCCCAAAGCCAATGACGGGGAAGTGTCGGCCATGATCGTCCTCCTGTCAGATGGAGCCAACACCAATGGTCAAGCGCCCCTCATGGCCGCGCAGGATGCCAAAGACATGGGAGTGCCCATTTACACCATCGCCTTTGGAACAGACAACGGATATGTTGACTATGAGGACGAGCGCCATCAGGTGCCTCCTGACATCAACCTCATGAAGCAGATCGCCGACGAGACCGGAGGCAAGGAATACTCCGCTGACAACGTCTCCCAACTCAACAGGGCGTATGACGACATTCATTCCTCCCTCGGGTACGTCGAGACGAAGAAGGAAATCACCGCCAACTTCATCGCGCTGTGTTTGGTCTTCGCTTTCGCGGCCAGTGTGGGGGCTGTGCTCATGGGAGTGAGGTTCAGATGATGCTCACCTTGTTGGAAATCGGGTTCTTGCGTCCTTGGAGGCTGTGGGGGCTCGCTGGCGTGGCCGGACTGCTCCTCGTGTACCTCGTGTGGACCCTCGCCAAACACTCGAGAACGGACCGTCGGGCATCCGACCTCCAGATTCTCTTCCCCAAACGTCGCGCCTGGAAGCGCCATATCGCCGTCGTCGCTTCGATCCTCGCTCTTGGGTCGCTGGTCCTGGCTTGGGCGACTCCCAACGGGTACATCCAGGTGCCCCGCGACCGTGCCACGGTCTTCCTCGTCATGGATGTGTCCCTGTCGATGGAAGCCACCGATGTCAAGCCGACAAGGCTCAAGGCCGCCCAGGAGGCCGCGAACGCCTTCGTGGACGACTTGCCCACAGGGTTCAACATCTCCATCATCTCCTTCGCGGCGACCCCGGCCATGCTCGTCCCTCCCACCTCGGATCGCGGACAGGCACACGTGGCCATAGACGCCCTCAAACTCGCACCGTCTACGAATATCGGTGACGCCATCCTGACCGCCATCGCCGGCCTGTCGCTCATCCCCCCTGATCCTGACCACCCCAACGACCCAGCTCCAGCGGTCATCGTGCTCATATCGGACGGCGAATCCAACACGGGAAGCCCATCCGCGAAAGCGGCGGCCAAGGCCCAGGAACTGAGTGTGCCCGTCTTCACTATCGCCTACGGGACAGAGACTGGGTACATCATCGACGAGGAGACCGGCCAGCGAAACCCGGTGCCCGTCAACAAGGAAGAGTTACGCAACATTGCCAATATCTCTGGCGGCAAGGCGTACACCGCCGACTCGCTGGAGAAGCTCAACGAGGTGTACGACGGCATCTCCCGCTCCATCGGATACGAGCAGGAGAAGGCCGAAATCACCGAACAGTTCGTGGGGTACGCCATCGTGCTGTCAGTCATCGCTTTGTTGGGGGTCATGTCGCTGGCCGCAAGGTGGCCGTGATGACTCAGATTGTGACTGGGGGCACGAGCGGCACGGATGGAACAAGCCTGCCTCAAAGGCTGGGAGTTGTGCGCGACAGAATCGCCAGTGCTTGCGCGGCGGTGGGTCGTGACCCTGCAAGTGTGAGGCTTCTGCCTGTCTCCAAGACTCATTCGGCGTCGCTGGTGGCCGAGGCTGTGAAGGCTGGATGCCGTCAGTTTGGCGAGAACAGGGTGGGGGAGTTGCTCGCCAAGTCCTCGGAGGTGGAGTCGGCGGGGTTCACGGGCGTCGAATGGATTCTCATTGGTCACCTCCAGCGCAACAAAGCGGCATTGGTTGCGTCCCATGTGCGTGAGTTGCAGTCGTTGGATTCCTTGAGGCTTGCCCGCGTTCTCCAGGCTGAGTTGGAGAGGACCGACTCGACGCTGCGAGTCTTCATCGAGGTCAATTCTTCGGGCGAAGACTCCAAATTCGGTCTCCTGCCTGATGACGTCGGGGAGTTCTCGCGGGCGCTGAGGGTGTACGACAGGCTCTTGCCGGTCGGCTTGATGACCGTGGCCCATCCTGACCGGGTCCAGGCTGAACAGGGGTTCACCGTCATGAAGATTCTTCAGACTCGGTTGCGCAACCGTGACGGCGGTGGCTGGCACGAGTTGAGCATGGGCATGAGTGGGGATTTCGAGTCAGCCATCGCCCATGGCTCCACATGCGTCAGAGTCGGCACGGCGATATTTGGTTTGCGCGCCTAGCCTGAACACCCAAACCGCTCCTCCATTGTGGGAGCGGGGGTGCCGCGATATTCAGTTCACGTGGGTAGGTCGAACACCCTGGTCAGGAATTCAAGGATACGGGTGTAAGCGTCCTGGATGGTCGCAGGTTGGCGGAATCCGTGGCCCTCGCCGGAGTACATGACCAACTCCGCTTCTAAGCCCTTCGCCAGCACGGCGTTGTACATCGCCTGCGCCTGAGATGGCGCCACAACCGGATCGTCCTCACCTTGGAGGATGAGCATGGGCGCGTTCAGTTTGTCCAGGTGATGGATGGGGGAGCGGTCCCGGAAGAGGTCAGCCTGCTCGGGATAGGGGCCGATGAGCCAGTCGTTGTAATGGGATTCGAGCTTCACCGGATCGAGGGTCATAGCCTCCAAGTCTGCGATACCGTACATCGAGACACCTGCCTTGAAGATATCGGAGCTTGTCAGAGCGGCCAATGTCGTGAATCCGCCAGCCGAGGAGCCCATGATGGCAAGCCTGTCGGGATCGGCCACACCACGCCGAACCATTTCTTCGGCCCCGTCCACGCAATCACTTACATCGACCACACCCCATGTGCCGTTGAGCCGGTCGCGGTACGCTCTGCCGAACCCTGCCGAACCGGAGTAATTCACGTCGAGAACGCCGATACCATGAGTGGTGAAATACTGAATGACAAGGGAAAACGCGGAGGTCGCTTGGAGTGTGGGTCCTGAGTGGGACAAGACGAGGAGAGGGGCGGGATGGGGGCTGGGCGAGAAGTCTTGGTCAGAGTGAGGTTCGCAAGAGGAGTCCGGGGTACGATGATGAGCTTCGAGCAGGGAATCCTGAGCCGACTGAGGTTCGCAGGGGGAGTCCGGCGCATGATGAGGGTCGCAGGGGGAGTCCTGGGCAGGAGAGTTGGTGCTGGCAAGGTCCACTGCCGGGTAGAACCAGCCGTGGACCGCCTCTCCAGTCTCGGCTTTCCACTCGACATTTTCGGGGCTAGACAATATATCATGGGCGTTGTCTACTGAGTTACTGGCTTCATATTCCTGGACGAGAGGTATGTACGTGCCGTCCTCCCAGTCGAAGACGCATAACGCGCGCGACTGGTCGTCCCAGCTCAGACTTGCGACAGACATGGGCCTCGCGGGTAACCACTGGTCTTCGTCCACTTCGTTCGCCATCCTGCGCGCGCCGTCCTGCGCGCAGTCGCAGGACGCAGGATCCACCCCTGTCAGATGGGTTCTGCGACTTCGCGCAGAATGACGAGGCGTGTCGTCCAGTGATTCCTCGGAGATTGTCCTTTCACGACCTGACACCAGCACGGTTCCCGACGGACTCACGCTCGCTGCCGCGCACCCGAGGGTCTCGACCAGTGAGCCGTCCGGGAGGAGCTTCCCGACGTGGGCGAGGGAATCAGCCCACCATGTACATCCAATGGCTCCGTCCCACAGCAGTGCGTACGGCGGACGAGACAACACCCACGGCGGTTCGCAGAAGTCGAACCGATGGTCATGCAGACGAGTCACCACACCATCGCGCCAACGGTGGAAGGTCCAGTACCCCGATTCGTCAGCGAGAAAGACCAAAGAACCGTCCGCGTCCCATTGCGGCCACACCGCCGAGACACCAGCCATGTCCCAGACAACCTCGACCTGCCCAGACACCGTCCGGACCACGATGCGAGTGTGCGTCCAACCCATGTCAGGATGGTCGTACTCCATCCACGCAATATCTCCGAGCGCGTTCACTGTCGGAGTCCAATAGAAGTCCGCGCCCTGGACGATGATAGTCCCGCCATCCGGATTGTCGCTAGCAATATCCAATACCACTAGCGCGTCGTTTGCCTCCACGAGGTCAGGGGACCGATCCTCACGCACACACACCACACGGGTGTCGTCGAGGAACTCGAACCCACCCCAGCGCCATGGGCCGCCAGGGGTGATGGGGCTGAACCCAGCGTCCGAATAACCCCATTCCGCCCTTCTGCGCCCAGTCGCAGAATCCACATAACCGACCGAAACCTCGCAACCGGCCACAGCACTTGCTGGGCGACTAGGCGTCATCCCCGCCCAGACCCGATTGCTCGCCCGGTCGTAGAACACGACCCGCCCGTCACGCACGCACACTGCCGTCCCGCCGTAATCGTGGATCGAGGTCCGTAAGTCCCAATCGGGGGTCACGTCCTGAATTACCCCCTTGACAAGGCAGTACAACGACGTTCGCCCAGCGTTCACAGGCGGCGAAGCCACCCAGTACACCCCCGTGGAGTCCACGAACCCCTCGCCCAGGCGTGTCCGAGATGAGGCAATATCGGCCGATGTGATCATGAACGAAGTGTAGTGCGCACGGCGGCCACGCGGGACGCGCAGAATGCCCCGGACGAACATGCCCCTCCGAAAGGACCCAGCCGCAGGTGTGGACAGTGTGGCGCGCAGGCTGGGGCGCAAATCGTCCCACCGATTTGGGGAAAGCCCCGAGTGGAGCGAGACGGTAAAGTGGCGCAGCCACCGCCTCGCGGAACGCCCTGCCCGTCATACCGGCTCCACCTGCGGCACCCCCACCTCTTCACACCGCATCCAACTTTGGCCACATCCGGCAGATTTCGATGGCCAATGTCGATCTAGGATCAAACTCAGCCCGAAACCAGCCCGGAAACTGGCCAACTTTGCACCAACTCCGAATAGCACCCAAGAATCCTCACGGACAAGGCCAAAGTTCGCCTAGACAGGGATGGGGCAGGACCCTCCACTCCACGTATGACAGATTCCCCTCCGAACGGACCTAGCCGCAGGTGTGGGCAGTGTGGTGCGCAGGCTGGGGCGCAAATCGTCCCACCGATTTGGGGATAGCCCCGAGTGGAGCGAGGCGGTAAAGTGGCGCAGCCACCGCCTCGTGGAACGCCCTGCGCACCACACTGCCCGCGCCTGCGGCGACCCCACCACGACCCTCAAAGAATGAAACCGCACACCCACGACGACTGCCCACCCGCAGAACCTAAACTCTGGATCCTGCGACTACCGCGCAGGATGACAAGGGGATCAACTCGGACAGGAAAGACAGTTTCCATCGCACAAGACATAGCCCCACCACGACGGTCGAGCATGACCGACGCGGGCCCAAGACGACACCAAACCGGCGGCATGGAAGAATAGGTGGGTGCATGTCAATTACAACGAGGCCGGGCTCGTACCTGCTATTGCCCAGGACTGTGCCAGTGGCAAGGTCCTCATGCTGGCGTGGATGGACGCCGAAGCGCTGAAGCGGACCCTGGACACTCGCAAGGCGACGTACTGGTCACGGTCGCGCCAGGAGTACTGGGTCAAGGGTGAAACGTCTGGCCACACCCAGGCCGTCCTCGACGTCCGCCTCGACTGCGACGGTGACACGATTCTGCTTATCGTGGACCAGGTCGGACCCGCCTGCCATACTGGCGCGGCGACGTGTTTCGACGTGCATGAGTCGCTTCTCGCAGAGCAGCCTGCCAATACTCAGGAGAACAAGCAATGATTCCCCTTTTCATTCCCAGTCCTTCCCAAGGCGTGTGGTATCTCGGACCCATCCCTCTGCGCGGCTATGCATTGTCCATCCTGGCGGGCATCGTCATCGCCTTCATCATTGTGCGCAGACGCTGGATCAAGATGGGCGAGCCGGCCGAGCAAATGGAGAACATCACACTGGCGTCCATCGTGTGCGGCATCCTCGGCGCGCGAGTCTATTGGGTCATCATCGAATGGCATCGCTATTTCGGGGCGAAAGCGGTCGAGCCGTGGTACCACATCTTCTACATGTGGGAAGGCGGCCTGGGCATCTGGGGTGGCATCGTGGGAGGTTTTCTCACCGCGTGGCTGCTGTGCCGTCATTACAAAGTGTCGTTCTTCCGACTGGCTGACGCTGTCGCGCCTGCCTTCCTTCTCGCCCAAGGCATCGGACGGCTAGGCAACTGGTGGAACCAGGAGCTGTACGGCCTGCCCACCACGCTACCGTGGGCCCTGGAAATCGACCCCGCCCACCGTGTGCCAGGTTACGCCCAATATGCGACCTTCCACCCGACCTTCCTGTACGAGATGGCGTGGAGTTTCCTCGGGGTCGCGGTCATTCTCCTACTGGAGAAGAAGCTCAGACTTGGTCGCGGCAAAGTGTTCGCCACGTACATTGTGTGGTACGCCACAGGCCGCTTCCTGAACGAGTTTCTGCGCATCGACCCGGTCGACACCTTCTGGGGCCTGAGGGTCAATAGTTGGGCAACGTTGGCAGGGTGGCTGTTCGGGGTCGTATTGTTAGTGTGGCTTATCAAGAACAGGCCTGGCCCGAATGAGGTCAAGGCCTCGAAGACAAGCGAGGAGTCCGAACCTGACTCTGAGCCCGACACCACTGATGACACCACCGAAGACGCCACCGACGCTGCCAGCGACGAAGAGTCCGAGGCAAAGTCAACTACGAGAGAGGACTGAGCCATGCTCCCCAAAGCCCAAGGACTCTACGACCCCACGATGGAACACGACTCCTGTGGGGTGGGTTTTGTCGCCCGCCTGGATGCGCGCAAGACCCACGAGATCGTGGAACAAGGCCTGACCGTCTTGGCCAACTTGGATCATCGTGGCGCAACCGGCGCCGACCCCGCTGCAGGCGACGGCGCAGGCATCCTCACCCAGATCCCTGACCGTTTCTTCCGTGAGCGTTTCTCGGCCGACCTGCCCCCGGCTGGCCATTATGCCGTGGGTTTCGCCTACTTGCCCATGGATCCGCGCGAACGCGACGCCGCCAAGGCGAGTATCGCCCATATCGCCACTCAGGAGGGTTTGAGCGTCATCGGGTGGAGGAGCGTGCCCATCAACCCTGAAGGACTCAGCCCCATCACCTTGGACGCCATGCCAGCGTTCGAGCAAGTCCTCGTCGCGCCCTACGACGACGCTGAAGGGCTCGCGTTGGACCGGATCGTGTACCCCGTGCGCAAGCGCTGCGAGCATGAGGTGGGAGTGTACTTCTCGTCTTTCTCCGCTCGTACCATCGTGTACAAGGGCATGCTCACCACATCGCAGTTGGAGGGGTTCTTCCCCGACCTGCACGACGAGGTGTACGAATCTGCCTTGTCACTGGTGCATTCGCGCTTCTCGACCAATACTTTCCCATCGTGGAAACTGGCCCACCCTTACCGCTTCGTCGCCCACAATGGCGAAATCAACACGGTCAAAGGCAACCGCAACTGGATGCGGGCCCGAGAAGCACTCCTGAAATCGGACCTCATCGAGGGGGACCTGTCTCGGCTGTTCCCCATTTGCACCCCCGACGGCTCGGATTCGATGAGCTTCGACGAGGTGCTCGAATTGCTGCATCTGGGCGGACGCTCTTTGCCGCACGCCATCCTCATGATGATTCCCGAAGCCTGGCAGAACAACGCCACGATGGACCCGGCGCGTCGCGCGTTCTACGAGTTCCACTCCTGCTGCATGGAAGCCTGGGACGGGCCGGCTGCTGTCACGTTCACTGACGGAACGCAGATTGGTGCGACCCTCGACCGTAACGGCCTGCGCCCAGCACGGTACTGGATCACCGATGACGGTCTGGTGGTGTACGCCTCCGAGGCTGGCGTCCTGGACATCCCTAGCCACAAAATCGTCACTAAAGGGAGGCTCTCTCCCGGGCGTATTTTCCTCGTTGACTTGGACCAACACCGGGTCTTGGACGATGAAGAGGTCAAAGCCAGCCTCGCGGCTGAGCATCCGTACGCCCAATGGTTGAAGGACAACTCCATCGACCTGGACGACCTCCCCGAGCGCCAGCACATTGTCCATTCCCACGCCTCTGTGTCCCGTCGCCAGCAACTCTTCGGGTATACCACTGAGGAATTGAAGACGATCATCGCCCCCATGGCCAACACGGGCGCGGAACCTGTGGGTTCCATGGGTGACGACACTCCACTGGCTGTGCTCTCCGACAGGCCGCGCCTGCTCTTCGACTACTTCCGGCAATTGTTCGCCCAAGTCACCAACCCTCCGCTGGACGCCATCCGCGAAGAGATGGTGACCTCTCTGCAACTCGGCATTGGCCCGGAGCGCAACCTGCTCGACCCCACGCCTGAATCTGCTCGCCAAATAACGATCGCCTTCCCCATCCTCGATTCCGACCAGTTGGCCAAGATTGTGCGCATCGACCGCGAGGGGGGAGATTCTGGGTACCACGCCACCGTCCTGCGCGGGTTGTACCCCGTGGACGAGGGCGAGGAAGGCCTGGCCGCCGCACTCCAAGGGTTGTACAACCAGGTCGATGAGGCCATCGCCAACGGTTCGCAAATCTTGGTCCTCTCCGACAGACATGCGACCGCCGAGATGGCGCCCATCCCGTCGCTGCTGCTCACGTCCGCGATCCAGCACCACCTCGTGCGTTCCAAGACCCGCACCCAGGTGGGGCTTGTGGTCGAGGCCGGTGATGTGCGCGAGGTACACCACGTCGCGTGCCTCATTTCGTATGGCGCGGCCGCTGTCAACCCGTACCTCGCCTTCGAGACCGCCGAGGACCTCGCCCGCAATGAGGTCTTCGTGCACACGTCACCGCAGCAGGCCATCGCCAACGTGCGCAAGGCGCTGGGCAAGGGTGTGCTCAAGGTCATGTCGAAGATGGGCATCTCCACCATCGCGTCGTACGCGGGCGCGTACGTCTTCGAAGCGGTGGGCCTCAACTCGGCCTTCGTGGAGGAATACTTCGAAGGCACCGCGTCACGCATCGAAGGCGCGGGGCTCAAAGAAATCATGGAGGAAGTCAAGGCCCGCCACGACCACGCTTACCCTCCTGAAGGCATCCCGCAAACGCATCGGCAATTGGCAACAGGCGGTCACTACAAGTGGAGGCGCGACGGCGAGGACCACCTTTTCGACCCCGAGACCATTTTCCGTCTCCAGGAAGCCACGCGCACAGGCCGCTACGAGATATTCAAAAAGTACACCGACCGGGTCAACACCCGCGACAAGCGCACCATGACTCTGCGCTCCCTCCTGGAGTTCGCGCCCAAGTCCAAGCCCATCCCCATCGATGAGGTTGAGCCTGTGTCCGAGATTGTGAAGCGTTTCGCCACAGGTGCGATGAGCTACGGTTCCATCTCAGAGGAAGCCCACACGACGATGGCCATCGCCATGAACACGTTGGGTGGCAAGTCCAACACAGGCGAAGGCGGCGAAGACCGCGCCAGGCTCCACGACCCGCTGCGTTGCTCTGCGATCAAGCAGGTCGCCTCTGGGCGTTTCGGCGTGACGAGCGATTACCTCAGCCATGCCACGGACATCCAAATCAAGATGGCCCAAGGCGCGAAGCCAGGGGAGGGCGGGCAGTTGCCCGGGCCCAAGGTGTACCCGTGGGTCGCCAAGACTCGCCATTCGACTCCCGGTGTGGGCCTCATCTCGCCGCCGCCGCATCACGACATCTATTCCATTGAGGACCTCAAGCAACTCATCCACGACCTGAAGTGCGCCAACACGAGCGCGCGCGTCCACGTGAAACTCGTCGCCCAGGTCGGGGTCGGGACAGTCGCAGCAGGCGTGGCAAAAGCCAAGGCCGACGTGGTCCTCATCTCCGGCGCGGATGGTGGCACAGGCGCAGCGCCCCTGACGTCGATCAAACACGCGGGAGGCCCGTGGGAGCTTGGTCTGGCCGAGACTCAGCAGACCCTCATGCTCAACGGATTGCGCGACCGCATCACCGTCCAGGTGGACGGCCAACTCAAGACAGGCAGAGATGTTGTCATTGCTGCTTTGCTTGGAGCGGAGGAGTTTGGTTTCGCCACAGCGCCGCTGGTCGTCTCCGGTTGCGTCATGATGAGAGCCTGCCAATTGGACACCTGCCCACAAGGCGTGGCCACTCAGAACCCCGAGTTGCGAAAAGTCTATGCTGGCAAGCCAGAATACGTGATCGCCTTCTTCGAGTTCATCGCTCAGGAGGTGCGTGAAATCCTCGCCGAGTTGGGTTTCCGTTCCATCGAGGACGCCGTCGGCCACGTCGAGGCTCTCGACGCGCGGCAAGCGATCAAGGCCTGGAAGAAGGAAGGTATCGACCTGAGCAACGTCCTGTACAAGGTGGACAATGGCTCGCCGCTGCACCGAATCACCACCCAGGACCATGGCCTTGAAGGCCGTCTCGATGTGGATCTGGTGAACGTCGCCGCCCCGGCTCTCCTACATGGGAAGCCAGTCGTACACTCCACCACTATCCGCAACGTGGACCGCACAGTGGGGACCATCTTGGGACACGAGGTCACTGTGGCCACCGATGGCGACGGTTTCGACGACCACTTCATCGACATCACTCTCACAGGCACGGCAGGCCAATCCTTCGGAGCGTTCATCCCGCGTGGAGTCACTCTGCGCCTCGTGGGCGACGCCAACGACTACATGGCCAAGGGGCTCTCCGGTGGCATCATCACCGTCGTCCCGCCGCCCGACTCGCCCTTCGTCGCGTCGGATCAAATCATCGCCGGCAACGTCATCGCGTATGGGGCGACGTCGGGTCAGTTGTACATCCGTGGCCGAGTCGGCGAACGTTTCTGTGTGCGCAATTCGGGAGCGGTGGCCGTCGTGGAGGGCACGGGCGACCACGCCTGCGAGTACATGACTGGTGGCGAGGTCCTCATCCTCGGGCCCACAGGCCGCAACGTCGCCGCTGGCATGTCCGGCGGAGTGGCCTGGGTGCTCGACCTGGACGAGACCAAACTCAACGCTGACATGGCCGACCCTGCCCCACTCACCGACTTGGGTTTGGACCGTGTGAAGGAACTGCTCGCCCGCCACGTCGAGCACACCGGTTCGCATGTGGGAGCCGAGCTTTTGGCCTTGTCAGACGATGATTTGCGTGTGAGACTGACCACCTTGGTGCCTCGTGATTACGCGAAAGTGATGGCAGCCAAGGAGCAGGCGCAAGCAGACGGTCTCACCGACGATGAAGTGACCAACAAGATGATGGAGGCGTCCCATGGCTGATCCCAGAGGGTTCCTGACCCACCCGAGAGAAGTGGCTGAACGTCGGCCTGTGGACGAGCGCGTCCAAGACTGGCAAGAGGTGTACCCCGGCGGGCTCGCCACCGCGCTGGCCCCCATCATCACCGACCAAGCCTCCCGCTGCATGGACTGCGGAGTGCCTTTCTGTCATTTCGGCTGCCCGCTGGGCAATTTGATCCCGGAGTGGAACGACCTCGTCTGGCGAGGTGATTGGCGCGAAGCGCTGTCCCGCCTCCATCAGACGAACAACTTCCCTGAGTTCACCGGGAGACTGTGCCCGGCGCCGTGCGAGACCGCGTGTGTGGAGGGCATCAACAAGGACCCTGTCACCATCAAGAACGTCGAGGTGTCCATCATCGACAAGGCGTGGGCCGACCTGCGCGTCGTGCCCGAACCACCACAATGGCACACCCTCAAGACGGTCGCCGTGGTCGGCTCAGGACCGTCCGGGCTCGCCGCCGCCCAACAGTTGACGCGAGCAGGACACACAGTGGCCGTGTACGAGCGCGACGACCAGGTCGGTGGCCTCATGAGATACGGCATCCCCGAATTCAAGATGGAGAAGTCGGTCATCAATCGTCGCGTCAAGCAGATGACTCTGGAAGGCACAGTCTTCAAGACTGGCGTGGCCGTCGGAACCGATATCGCATGGAAGGACCTCACCGACCGTTTCGACGCTGTTCTCATCGCCATCGGTTCGCGCGTGCCCAGAGACTTGAGGATTCCCGGACGGGAATTGGATGGCATCCATCAGGCGATGGAGTTCTTGCCGCAGGCCAATCGCGCCGCCTTGGGCCAAGAGGTGGAGAACCAGATTGTCGCCACGGGCAAAGATGTCGTCGTCATCGGCGGTGGCGACACAGGTGCGGATTGCATCGGGACGGCGCTGCGTCAAGGCGCTCGTTCGGTGACTTCTCTGGAGATCATGCCGAAACCACCCCTGACTCGCCCCGACTCCCAGCCATGGCCGACGTTCCCCATGATCTATCGAGTCGCGTCCGCCCATGAAGAAGGCGGCGAGCGGTTGTACGCGGTGAACACCACCGAGTTTCTCGGCCAAGATGGGGCAGTGTCGAGCCTGAAGCTCACGGAAGTGACAATGGTCGAAGGCAAGTTCGAGCCTGTGCCCGGAACCGAACGCGAAATACCGGCGCAATTGGTCCTCTTGTGCATGGGTTTCGTCGGTCCGGAACCCGCCGTGGTCGCTGACTTGGGTCTGGCCACCGATGGGCGCGGCAACATCGCCCGCAACGACAACTTCAGGACCAATGTCGATGGTGTCTTCGTCTGTGGCGACGCAGGCAGAGGCCAGTCCCTCATCGTGTGGGCCATCGCCGAAGGACGTTCTGCCGCACATGGCGTGGACTCCTACCTCATGGGTTCGTCTCTATTGCCGAAGCCGATTGCTCCGACTTTGCGTCCTCTGATGGCGTAGATCTGGCCCCTTGGGAAAAACGCCACGCCCGGTGTGTGCGACACGACGTACATGATGGGGTATTCGGGTCAACCAGGTCTATTCTTGAAGTCGCTGGCCTTCGAGGCCAGGTACGTCCCGTACGATTCTGAGGAGCGCCTGTGTCCTTTGTGCATCTGCATTGCCACACCGAATACTCGATGTTGGATGGCGCTGCGAAGATCGACGCCATGTTCGCCCAGGCTGAGGCCTTGGAGATGCCCGCCATCGCGATGACCGACCATGGCAACATGTTCGGCGCGTACGAGTTCTTCCAAGTCGCCCAGAAATCCTCGGTCAAACCCATCATCGGCATCGAGGCATACGTCGCCCCCACATCCCGCTTCTCCCGAGTCCAAGAGTTCTGGGCCAAAGGCCCGCGCGACGCCCTCGACGCGGATTCTGAAGGGGGCAAGGACATTTCTGGCGGTGGTCGGTACACCCACATGACCATGTTGGCCAAAGACGCCACAGGGCTACGCAACCTTTACCGACTGTCCACACTGGCCAGCTTCGAGGGCTACTACATGAAGCCCCGCATGGACGTCGACCTCATCTCTCAATACTCCCAGGGCATCATCGCCACCACAGGGTGCCCGTCAGGGGCCGTGCAGACTCGACTGAGACTGGACCAATACGACGAGGCCCTCGCGGTCGCCGCCCAATACCGCGATATCTTCGGCCCAGAAAACTATTTCGTGGAACTCATGGACCATGGTCTCGACCTGGAAAGGTCCGTGCGTGCCGACCTTCTACGCTTGGCCAAAGACCTCGGGCTGCGCACCGTGGCGACCAACGACTCCCACTATGTCACGGCCGACCAGATGGACGCACACGACAACCTGTTGTGCATCGGAGTTGGCCGCAACAAGGATGACCCCAAACGTTTCCGCTTCAATGGAGCCGGGTATTATCTGCGGACCCCCGAAGAGATGCGCCAACTCTTCTACGAAATCCCGCAGGCGTGCGACGCCACCCTCGACATCGCCGAGATGGTGGGGGATTACTCCGAGGTCTTCGACTATGTGGACCGGATGCCCCAATTCAAAGTCCCCGAGGGCCAGACACAGGAGTCGTGGCTGCGCAAGCAACTGGATGAGGGCCTGCACGAGCGCTACGGCGACAACCCTCCTGACGAGGTCCTCGCCCGCCTGGAAACCGAACTCAAGGTCATCGAACCCCTCGGCTTCTCCGCCTACTTCCTGGTCGTCTCCGATATTTGCCGATTCGCCCGCGACTCAGGCATCCGCATCGGGCCAGGTCGTGGCTCCGCGACGGGCTCCATGGTCGCCTACCTCACCCACATCACCGAACTTGATCCACTCCAACATGGCCTCATCTTCGAGCGCTTCCTCAATCCCGAGCGTATCTCGCCCCCCGACGTGGACCTCGACGTCGACGACCGCTACCGCGACAAGATTCTCGCGTACTTCGCCGACACCTACGGGGCCGATTACACCGCGCAGGTCAACACGTTCTCCACCATCAAAGCCAAGAACGCCATCAAAGACTCCTCTCGCGTGCTGGGTCACCCCTTCGCTCTCGGCGAGAAGATCGTCAAAGCCCTGCCCCCAGACCCCACCGGGAAAATCCATCTGCCCGAGCTATTCGAGCCGACGTCTGATCACTATGCAGAGGCTGGAGCGTTCCGCACTTTGTACGATGAGGACGAGGATGTGCGCCAAGTCGTCGACGCGGGCATGGGCATCGAAGGTCTCATCCGGGGCACCGGTGTACACGCGGCGGCAGTCATCTTGTCTTCGACTCCCCTCATCGACCTCATCCCCTTGCATATGCGCGACGACGGGGTGCGACTGACCGGCTTCTCGTACCCGCAATGCGAAGCCATGGGCCTGATGAAGATGGACGTTCTGGGCCTGCGCAACCTGGGCATCATCGACCACACCCTCAAGCTCATCAAGGCCAACACAGGTGTGGACATCGACCCGCTTGATCTGTCGCTTGATGACCAAAAGACGTACGACCTACTGGCGTCCGGGCACACACTGACCGTCTTCCAGTTGGACGGCGGACCGATGCGCGCCCTGATGAAGCTCATGGCCCCCACTCGATTCGAAGACATCGCCGCTGTCCTGGCTCTGTATCGCCCAGGCCCGATGGAAGCCAACGCGCACATCCATTACGCCGACCGCAAGAACGGACGCGAGCCAGTGGTGCCGATCCACCCTGAACTCGCGGAAGCTCTGGACCCCATACTGGGCAACACATACCACTTGCTCGTTTATCAGGAGCAGTTGATGTCCATCGCCCGCGAACTGGCGGGATACTCCTATGGCGAGGCCGACATCCTTCGCCGCGCTATGGGGAAGAAGAAGAAGGAAATCCTTGAGGAACAGTTTGAGCCCTTTGCGAATGGCATGGCCAAACATGGGTATTCGTCTGAGGCGACTCAGGCTATATGGGACGTCATGGTGCCATTCGCGGGGTACGCCTTCAACAAGTCCCACACCGCAGGCTACGGGTTGGTCTCCTACTGGACGGCCTATTTCAAGGCGAACTACCCAGCCGAGTACATGGCAGCGGTCCTGGAATCAGTCAAGAACGACAAGGACAAGTCCGCAGTTTACCTGGCTGAGGCGCGCCGCATGGGCGTCACGGTTCTGCCCCCTGACATCAACGAGTCACAGGCCGCATTCACCCCTGTCGGGAAGGCTGTGCGGTATGGTCTGACAGCCATCCGCAACGTGGGCGCGAATGTCGTGGATGGCATTGTCGCCGCGCGCGATGAGCACGGCCCTGCCAAAGACTTCTTCGATTTCCTCTCCATGGTCCCCATGACAGTGTGCAACAAGAGGGTCTTTGAGTCCCTCATCAAGGCGGGAGCCTTCGACTCTTTGGGCCACCCGAGGCGAGCCCTCCTGGAAGTGTACGAAGCAGCCGTTGACTCGGTCCTCGAAGTCAAACGCAACCAGTCCTATGGCCAGGATGACTTGTTCTCCGACTTTGGGTCCGGGCCGAGCGCGGAGACGGTGACCGGGCAAGTGCCCGACATTCCCGAATGGGACAAGGCGACCAGGCTTGCTTTCGAGCGAGAGATGCTGGGATTGTACGTTTCCGACCATCCGCTCAACGGGCTGGAGGGGATCATTTCTGCACATGCGGACATGTCCTTGGCGGATGTGGCTGGGGCCAGGGAGCCCCAGCGCGGAATCAAGATCGCGGGCATGATCACCTCGGTGGTGCGTCGCCAAACCAAGAAAGGGGCGGCCTGGGCACAAGTCACTGTCGAGGACATTGAGTCGGGGTTGGCTGTCCAGGTGTTCCCCAAGGCGTACACGGATTATGGCGCACGACTCATTCCCGACACAATCGTGCAGTTGACAGGCTCGATACGCCCGCGAGACGAAGGAGTCGACTTCTCGGTAGAGAAGATTCTGCCCATCGATGTCGAGGCTGACCACACGACATCCATCACTGTGTCGATGCCCGCCAACAGAGTCACACGTCCAGTGATGAACGAGTTGCGGAAGGTGCTCACCTTGTATCCCGGCAAGTGTGAAGTGTGGTTCAAGATGATCAATCCTCATCAGACCAAGACCTATCGGCTCGCCCCGCGCGTGGAGCCGTCTTCGGAATTGGTCGCCGACCTCAAAGCTCTCCTGGGCGCCGCGAGCATCATGGTGGGGCAAGTCGATGCCTGACAAGGGTCCCCGTCCGCTCAGTCTGTATCTGTCGCTGCGTCAGAGGGCCGAGACGTACATCGCCGTGGTGGCCGTGATCGGTTTGGTCTGCGGCATTGCGTGGAACCGATCAGTGGAATTGCCGACGTACTATGTGGGTGATGATTTCTCCGCCACCATTGAGGAGTCCCAAATCGCGCAGTTGATGGCTGTCGACGTCATGTACTGCCTCATTGGTGTCATTGCTGGTTTCTGCCTCGGTGCTTTGGCGTGGGCACTTTTCCGCACCAGGGGATGGTTGGGGACAGCGATGGCTGCGATTGGCGCCGCCGTAGCCGGAGTGCTGACTCGAGTGGTCGCCCAATTCATCGGCCCCAAGGATTTCGACACCCGCATTGTCGCAGCCGAGCCAGGCGCCTTCGTCCGAGCAGATTTCGCCGGACACACGTGGGTGCCCTTGTGCCTGTGGGTCGGGGCTGCGATGGTGCCCATACTCATTGGATCTGCCTTGGGTCGCCGGTGGGGGACTCCGGGGCAAGACAGTGGCAGCCCAGCGAAGATAGACAAGACGGACAAGGTAATGGAGCCTGACACCACTGTCGCCCCAGGGTTGTGAGCGCAATCCGTGCAGTCGTACAACGAGGGCCGGTAGACTCTTCTGGGTGAGAGTGATAGATGTTCGTGCCTTGGAAACCCTTCCCCCCATGCCCCGTGGCCTCTTCGATGTGGATGCCGCCGTCGAGGTCGTCAGGAGCGTGTGCGAGGAAGTCCGCACCGAAGGGGAGTCTGCCCTGCGGCGGTATAGCGAGAAGTTCGACCATGTGACCCCCGTGGCCTTCCGCGTGGACCCGGAGGTGGCGAGGCAGTGTGCGCAGGACTTGGACCCTGCGTTGAAAGAGGCTCTCCAGGTCTCGATTCGCAGGCGACGGGCGGTGTGTCAAGCTGAGGCGGACATACCAGACCGGAGTGTGGAACTTGCTCCTGGCGCGACGGTGACCATTCGTTCCATCCCGGTCAGTCGTGTCGGGTTGTACGTTCCCGGTGGACTGGCGCCCTTGGCCTCCTCCGTCATCATGAATGTCGTGGCCGCCCAAGAGGCGGGAGTGGTCTCCATCGCCCTGGCTTCACCACCGCAGGCCTCCTTCGCGGGGCTTCCCCATCCGACCATCTTGGCGGTCGCGCACATGCTCGGCGTGGACGAGGTGTACGCCGTCGGCGGAGCACAAGCCATAGCAATGTTCGCTTACGGTGTGCCGGGTGTGTGCGAGAAAGTGGACATGGTCACCGGCCCTGGAAATATCTACGTTGTGGCAGCGAAACGCCTTGTCAAGGGAGTGGTGGGTATCGATTCTGAGGCAGGGCCGACCGAAATCGCCATCCTCGCGGACGCGACTGCACAACCGAGTTTCGTGGCCGCCGACCTGCTCAGCCAAGCCGAACACGACCCATTGGCCGGTGCCGTCTTGGTGACTGACTCCGAGAAGTTGGCCGCAGATGTGGACAAAGAGTTGGCGGCCATGCTGGCCAGCACACGTCATCGGGATCGTGCGAGTCGTGCTCTGGCGGGGGAGCAGTCCGCGACGATTCTTGTGCGCGACATGAACCAAGGCATCGACGTGGTCAATGAGTATGCGGCCGAACATCTGGAGATACAGACCCGCGACGCGGCTGGGTTGGCCGATCATGTCCGCAACGCCGGGGCCATCTTCGTGGGGTCGTATTCTCCCGTGTCATTGGGCGATTATTCAGCGGGTTCCACCCATGTCTTGCCCACGAGGGCGACCGCTAAACACTCGTCTGGGCTGACAGTGCGCTCCTTCCTCAAGACAGTCCATGTCATCGACTATGATCAAGGTGCCTTGACGCAGATCGGGGAGGGCATCGAACGCTTCGCACTGGCCGAGGACCTACCCGCCCACGCCAACGCTGTCTCGGTGAGGCTGTCATGAGCGCGCCAGGAACTAGAGCCATCACCTTGGCCGACCTGCCTTTGCGTCCCGAGTTGCGTGGCGAGGAACCCTACGGCGCGCCCCAACTGGACGTGCCCGTGTGCCTGAATGTCAATGAGAACCCGTACCCCCCATCGCCGAGTTTGCGCGAGCACATGGGGCAGGCTGTGGCTGGGCTGGGGGAGCGTCTCAACCGGTACCCCGACCGCGAGGCCGTGACTTTGCGGACCAAATTGGCCGACTATCTCGGACACGGACTCACCTATGAGAATGTGTGGGCCGCCAATGGGTCCAATGAGATCATGGTTCAGATTCTGCAAGCCTTCGGCGGGCCGGAGCGTAGCGTCCTCACGTTCACGCCGAGCTATTCGATGTACCCCGAGTATGCCCGCGACACCCATACCCGCTATGTCACTGCCCCTCGGACCTTAGACTTCCGTGTTGATGTGGATGCTGCTGTGGCTCTCATCGCCTCCAGCAGGCCTGATGTGGTGGTCGTCGCGACCCCCAACAATCCGACAGGGACCGTCACCGAGCCCAGCGACATCGCCAGGATTCTTGAGGTGACAAGCGGAATCGTGGTCGTGGACGAGGCGTACCAAGAGTTCTCATCGGCGCCATCGTGCTTGGAACTGTTGCCTGATTATCCTCGCCTGATCGTCTCGCGCACCATGAGCAAGGCCTTCGCCTTCGCGGGAGGACGCTTGGGGTATGCCGGCGCCAACCCGTCCATCGTGGACGCCCTGCGCATCGTGCGCCTGCCCTATCACCTGTCGGGACTGACCCAAGTGGTTGCTTGTGTCGCCCTCGATCATGCCGACGAGTTGCTCAGTCAGGTCGCCCATCTGCGCGATGTGCGTGACGCCTCTATGGCCCGACTGCGCGAGGTTGGGTTGGACGTTGTGAACTCCGCCTCCAACTTTTACCTCTTCGGACGATTCGCCGACAGGCATGCGGTCTGGCAAGGGTTGCTCGACCAAGGCGTGCTCGTGCGAGAGACCGGTCCCGACGGGTACTTGCGCGTGTGCGCTGGCACTGATGAGGAGATGGAGCGCTTCCATCTGGGGTTGGAACGTGTGCTCGACAAGGCCCGACATGAGAGGATTGTTCCATGAGTCGCACAGCCACCATCGACAGAACCACCTCGGAATCGTCCGTCCACGTCCGCGTCGACCTCGACGGGACAGGCCAGCAGACCATCTCCACAGGCGTGGGATTCTACGACCACATGCTGACCGCGCTGAGCCGTCATTCGCTCATTGACATGGATATCCACGTCACGGGCGATGTCGCGGTGGACGGCCATCACAGCATTGAGGACACTGCCATTGCCTTGGGCCAAGCCATTCGGCAAGCTCTGGGAGACAAGGCGGGGATTTCCCGTTTCGGAGAAGCCACTGTGCCCCTAGATGAGGCGCTCGCCCATGCGGTTGTGGACATTTCCGGGCGTGCGTATGCCGTCTGCTCTGGTGAGCCGCAGGGGTACGAATGGGTGCGCATCTCCGGGTCGGGCGTGCCGTATATGGGCTCAATGACTCGTCACGTCGTGGAAGCCTTGGCGCACAACGCAGGCATCTGTGTCCACCTGAGATTGCTCGCTGGTCGTGACCCTCACCACATCGCTGAGGCCCAATACAAAGCTCTCGCACGGGCCCTGCGTTTTGCTGTGCAATTCGACCCTCGTGTGAGCGGGGTGCCGTCGACGAAAGGCACCCTATGAGAGTCGCCATCCTTGATTACGGTTCCGGCAACCTCCATTCGGCATCGAGGGCTCTGGAGGAGGTCGGGGCTGACGTTGTCCTGACTTCCGATTCCGCGGTAGCGCTCGACGCGGACGGTTTGATCGTGCCTGGTGTGGGTGCTTTCGCGGCTTGTATGGACCAACTCAGAGCAGTTGGCGGCGATGAGACGATACGCGAAGCTGTCTCGGCGAGACGACCGCTGCTCGGAATCTGCGTTGGCCACCAAGTCCTCTTTTCTCGTGGAGTGGAACACGGCATCGACTCCTTGGGCGTGGGTATCTTCCCTGGCAGCGTCGAACTTCTGCCAGCGACGCACTTGCCGCACATGGGCTGGAACACCATCACATGGGACAAGACCCAGTGCGCGGACAGGGACGGCGGGAGTGTGACGGCTGACACGCCCGGCGGACTTGAAGATCGTTT
>JAISJO010000007.1 GCA_031261485.1 Propionibacteriaceae bacterium
ACCCGTGAGGGTGCGACCGCCGTGAGGAAGCCCTGTGGGCTTCCGACCGGGGGAGCGGCGCGAGGATTCCAAAGGGAATCGGAGCGAGGCGGATTTTCTTTGGAAAAGACGCCAAATCCCGTAGTCACCGCCATGTGTGGTCGGGGTTTATCCCCGGCATTGTCATTGATATGTGGTTGCAGGGATTTGGACCCGTGAGGGTGCGACCGCCGTGAGGAAGCCCTGTGGGCTTCCGACCGGGGGAGCGGCGCGAGGATTCCAAAGGGAATCGGAGCGAGGCTCGCCTAGCTTGGTTCGTCCGTGAGGCTTGGCCATCGCCTGCCACAGGAGTGGAACTCACAGAGGGCATCATCAACCGCGACGAGGAACTCGTGATCACTGTACGTTCCGACCACCTGGTTGTCTTCGGCGACGGTATCGAAGACGACCGCCTCGAAGCTACGTGGGGGCAAGACATCCGGCTGCGGGTGGCGGCTCAACGCCTGCGCCTAGCGATGTGACACCCCATACGCCAGAACCCGATGTCCCCTTGCGCAGACCATCTGCCCAGGCACCAAGACTGCCTGGGCCGACCCCCACTGGCCATCCCTCAGCCAAGGGGCGATGGCCGTCGTGACAATTGTTCACCAACTTGATGTTCATTGGGGATTTTGCTCACTGAGGCGCCTTGGATTCTTCTTGATTCGCGGGCTTACAAGGGGATAAACTTCTTTCACGGGATATGTCGGGGAGGTCTAGATGAGGCCTGCAGCGTTTTCTTGTGCCGTCGTGGCATTGGGATTTGCCATTTTACTCCCGTGCGCCCTTGCGGTGGCGGACGAGGGGAACTCTGTTGCGCCCTCAGTCACTTCTTCGGCTCCAGCAACTCCTCTTCCCCCCCAGGGCAAGTCGTGTGCTGTCTTGAACGAGCAGGGACAAAGTACGCATCCTCTCCTCATGTCCAGCTTGTTCGTCTGGCGCGACCACACAGATTCTTCGCTGCTCATTGTGACGGCTTCCCTCACCAATCAGCGCCTGACACCGTACGTCGTGGACCGGTTGTGCGTGGGGCATTCGAAGACACCAGCGGTGTTCGAGGGTGATCCGCCGACGGGATTCTCGGTGCCGGTCGTCGGCGACGAGTTCATGGTTTTCCTCGCTCATGAGATCACCCTGAAACCCTTCGCTTCGCAGACTGTGACCTTGGTCTTGCGTGAAGACAGTTGGAGTCTTGGGTCGATTCTGTCGGCAACGTGGGTGGGCGAGGCAGACCTCGTGCTGGCGCAAATGCAGTTTCCTGTGCCCCCGCCTGTTGTCTGGCCGACTAGCCCACCCACCGCTCCAGGTGTGACCGAGAGTCCCACTTCGGAGCCGACTAGTTCACCGACCATGTGGCCGACCGAGGAACCGACCGACCCACCCACCGTGTGGCCAACCGAGACTCCCACTGCCAGCCCAACCCAGACTCCGACAGTCGAGCCGACAGATATGCCGACCGACCAACCCACAACAAAGCCAACAGACCTGCCGACCGACCAGCCCACCACAAAACCGACAGATCAACCCACGGTGACACCCACCGCCTGGCCTTCGGAAGAACCGACCTGCCAGCCCACGGTCTCGCCCACACAATGGCCGACCGACCCACCGACGACTCCTGAGCAGTCGCCCACCCCGAGCACCCCCGCGACGCAGTTGCCCACGGTTCCTCCGGAAGACACGCCCACCCCCACGCAACCGACTGACCCAACGAACAGCCCTACGTGGTGGCCGACATGGGAGCCGACCTTGTGGCCGACGTGGGAACCCACTCAATCCACGCTGGAACCGAATGGTCCCGAAGGGTCTCCAGCCGAGACGCTGAGCGAAACACCGCCGACCAGTCCATCGCCTCCGCCAGCCGAACCCGACCCGACCCCCAGTTGGGCACCGTCGTCTTCGCCCACTGCTACTGAGTCCAGCCCTGCGGCGACCGCCTCTGCCACTGGGTCACCGGCAGGCCCTAGCCAGACCCCCACTGCCTCTGTTTCCCAGCGCATCGACACCACAGTCCCTGCCCAACCTCCGGTGCTCGTCATCCTGCCACCGAATACCCATCCCACGTTGGCCCCCGTCCCGCCCCAGCCTCCTACCGAGACACCATCTGAGACCGCTTCGCCGACGCCGCCAGAGACTTCCTTGGCTTCCCCGATTCCGCCAGACGAGTCTTCGTCTGAGGCGACGGTTCCGCCTGGCACTGTTCTCACCGGGAACAGCCTCGCCGACTTCTTCGGTTCTGTTGCTGGAACGGTTGTGTTGGTTGTCGCAATGGTCGGTGTTGGTGCAGTTGGCCTCTTTGTCATCCGTACCGTGGGTGTGCCGAAACCCTGAGACATCGCCTCCCCCAGGAAGGGCTGAAAGAGGGCGTGCTATCCCCGTGGCATGTCGCGCGAAGGCCGCCCCATCCGGGGATTTTGTGGCTCGCATGGCTAGTCAGCGGTCTCCTCTGAGGTGGACAGTCGTCCTGGGACCAAGCGTCGTCCGATATAATCGCTAGCGGTGGGTCTTCACTGTGCTTGAGTCATTGCTGGTCTCTGGTGGGATGTGCGGTGGCGAAAGCGATGCTGGACGGCATCACAAGTTCGTTGCAATCAATGCACCCGATTTGGGTCATGACCGCTTCGCTGGCTTGGAGACACACCACTAGGACCATGAAATGAGGAGGTGACATGTCACTCGATTTACTCCTCCTGCTCGGAGCGCTCATCGTCTTGGCCGGTGTCGGCGCAGCAAAACTCGGTGACCGTCTGGGCCTTCCCGCCCTCCTCCTCTTCCTTGCGCTGGGGGTCATTCTCGGCTTCGACGATGCTCTCTCATTCAACAGCGCCACCCTTGCCCACGACCTCGGCTTTGCCGCTCTCGTCGTCATCCTCACCGAAGGCGGTCTGGCGACCAAGTGGCGGGAAATCAAACCGGCTGTCATCCCTGCAATACTGCTTTGCAGCGCGGGAGTGGCCATCACTATTGCTCTGCAGAGCGTCTTCGGATTCTTCGCATTGGGACTTCCCTTGGCCACGGCTGTCCTGCTGGCTGCCATCATGGCTCCGACCGACTCTGCTGCGGTCTTCTCCGTCCTCAAACATGTCCCCCTGCCGGCGAAGATACGTTCAGTCTTGGAGGGGGAGTCGGGTCTCAACGACGCGCCTTCCGTCCTTTTCGTCATTGCGGCCACCGAGTTGGCCATGGGGACGCTCGCAATGGATGTTTCCCTTGCGTGGACGGGCCTGCTGATCATCGCGGAGTTGCTCGGCGGCATCGCGTTCGGTGCGCTCTTCGGGTACCTCGGAGTCAGGACCCTGCGCTCTTTGGCCCTGCCAGCCTCAGGCTTGTACCCTCTCGCCGTCATCGGATGGGCCGTCGTCGCGTACGGACTGGGCGTCGTCCTCCATATTTCCGGCTTTGCTGCTGTGTACGTCTGCGCGGTCGTCTTGGGTAACGGCAAGTTGCCTCATCGACACGCCGCACGCTCTTTCGCCGACGGCATGGCGTGGATCGCACAGATCGGGCTCTTCGTCATGCTCGGACTCCTTGTCGATATCCGGTCGATGAAGTGGGAGTACTTCGTCATCGCCATTCTCGGCGGACTAGTGCTGACTTTCGTCGTCCGCCCCATCGCGGTGTGGCTGTGTACCATCCCCTTCGCTTTCACGACCAAGGTGGGCAAACCTCGTCGGATACAACAGCGCTTTACCCTTGCTGAGAAGGCATTCGTGTCTTGGGGGGGCCTGCGGGGGGCCGTGCCTATTGTTCTGGCGACGATTCCCATGGCTTACGGCCTGGATAATGCAACCACTATCTTCGACATCACCTTCATCACGGTGGTCTTCCTCACCCTCATCAATGGACCGACTCTGCCGTGGGTGGCCAAGATTCTCGGTCTTGCTGGTGAAGCGTTCGAGGTGGATATCGAAGTCGCGCCCCTGGACGAAGCAGACGCAGACATGATGACCATCTCGGTCTCTGACCAGTCCAAGCTTCACGGTGTCACGGTCGCTGAGTTGGGCCTGCCTCCAAACGCCCAAGTCAGCCTCATCATCCGAGGGGAGCGCATGTTCACCCCGCACGGGCGAGACATCATTCAAGCCGGAGACCAGTTGCTGATGGTGACCCCAACGGCAGTTCGAGACAAGATCGAAGAGAGAATGAAACTCGTCGACCGAGGCGGACGCTTGGCCGGATGGTTGCGTCGGGATAACTGACTTACCGTGGTTCCCTAAGAGGGCTCGTCGCTTGGTTCAGGCGTTGGCGTCGGTGTGGGCGTTTCGGGCAGGCACACATTCCCCGAGGTAACCGGAACCGAGGTCGGCGGGTTTTCCACCATACCGGACCCTTGGTCGTATTCGTTGCCCACCAGTACATCCACGGTGTGGTCGATGCGACCGTCCTCCATGATTTCAGGGTCAACGAACCACGAAGCGACCAGGGTGACTTCAGGGCTGTACCTCGAAGCACCAACAATGACAGTGGCTCGCACGCGAGTGTCCGTGTTCCCAACCGTTCCAACGATGAATCCGCCTTCACGCAGAGCTTTACCAATCGAGGAAGCAAGACCGCGAAGGTCGCCGCCGTTGTACACGTTGACCGTCACAGAGGCAGGGGTGAGGTCTTCGATGCCCATGGTGACACAGGGCGTGGCCGGAGGAGGCGGCACCTCGGCGGTCACGGTTTTGTACCCCCACCAGGCGCCATAGCCAAGAATGCCCAGCAGTATGAGGAGCGTCAGGGGAGTCGAAATGGCTCTCAGCACTTTACGCACAGTCACCGGGCATCCTCCTTTCAAGCACTACATTACTGGATTATGAAAGGTCGTGCCCCCCAAGGGGTTCTGCGCGGGTGTACGGCGGAATTGGTGTAGCGTGCTAACCGTCGTCTCCTATGATCTATTCTGGAGTAATTCCATTCTTTGGCTTCTTTCTGCTACGCTGGGCATTAGGTAGTAGTAACGCAATGAAGAGTTATTATTGTGTATTTCCAAGGAAGGAAACCATATATGAGAGTGTTGACCTCTTTAGATGCAGTTGGACTAGTAAGAGATGGTGATACCGTTGGGGTGCAAGGAATTATTGCTACTTCAGTGGCTGAAGAATTGATTCAGGCCCTAGCAACCAGGTTCCGGGAAACCGGAACGCCCAAGGGGATCAAACTCTTCTACGAATCGGGCATTGGCGACAATGCTGAAGGCGGAATGAACGCACTGGCCATCGAAGGCTTGGTGGGCGAGTTGTTCTGCGGACACCTCGGAACTTCGCCGAAGATGGCGGCTTTGGTGACAGCCAACGCATTCCCAGCGTTTATCGTGCCTCAAGGCGTGAACGCCCAGTTGGTCAGGGCCGCCGCTGGCCACAAGCCGGGCGTCGTCACCAGCGTTGGGCTGGGAACCTTTGCCGACCCTCGCATCGAAGGATGCTATGGCAACCAGGCTGCCCGTGATTCGGGCAAGAAGGTCGTCGAGGTCGTCAACTTCGATGGTGAAGAATACTTGCGTTATCTGCCTCGGTCTTTCGATGTCTGCTTCATTCGGGCGACATCAGCAGACGAGGTGGGCAATCTTTCCATCGAGAAGGAATCAATCCAGTTCGACCAGCTCGAAATGGCTATAGCCACCCATAATTCGGGCGGGATCGTTATCGCACAAGTCGAGCGCATCGTCGAGCGCGCGAGCCTCAAACCCAAGGATGTCGTCATTCCGGGACTCTTGGTCGACTATGTCGTGGTGGCCGATCCCATCAACCAGCGCCAGTGCATCGCCGATGATTTCTATCATCCCGAGTGGTCCGGCGAAACTCGTATGCCCTTGTCAGGCATCAAGTCTGTGCCTCTCAACGAGCGTAAAGCGATGGGTCGGCGCGCTGCCTTCCTCTTGAAGGAGGGCTACCACGTCAACCTCGGGATCGGCGTGCCGGAGACGGTGGCCGACGTGGCTGCCGAAGAAGGAGTGTCCGACAAGATTGCCATGAGTGTCGAAGCCGGCATCTTCGGTGGAGTGCCTCTGGGAGGGTTGCGCATCACGTCCGCTATCAACCCGGAGTGCATCATTTCCCATGTGGCCACCTTCGATATTTACGACGGTGGCGGCATCGACTTGGCTGTCCTCGGCTCTGCCGAAGTCGACAAAGTGGGCAATGTCAATGTCTCGAAATTCAATGGCAGGGCAGTCGGCCCGGGCGGTTTCGTCAACATCTCGGCGTCGTCCAAGATCGTGGCTTTCGTCGGCGCGTTCACCGCTGGCGGAGCTGAGTTCGAGATCGCGGAAGGCAAGCTGACGATCAAGAACGAGGGTCGCCACATCAAGTACAAGTCCCAGGTCGAGCAGATCACCTTCTCTGGCGAAGTCGCCGCGAGAGCCGGCAAAGAGGTCTATTACATTTCGGAACGAGCGGTCTTCCGTCTCACCCCCGATGGCCTCGAACTGATAGAGGTGGCTCCAGGAGTAGACATGGATAAAGATGTGTTGGGCCGGATGGAGTTCAAGCCCCTCATCTCCAAGGACCTCAAGCAGATGGATCCAAGGATTTTCACGGATGCTGCCATGGGGCTGACCCTCTAGCGACCCGGGCGACCCGGGCGACTCGCGCCGCAACGATTGCGGCAAGGATGCAGAAATGTATTCGGCATGGCCACAAATCAAGGCTATGCGTCATTAGTATTCAACAACAACAGATTCATATCCATCAGGGTAAGACAAGAAAGTAAAGGTTGTCTCATGAGAGATGTAGTAATAGTGAGTGCAGCACGCACCCCGTTTGGTAAGTTCGGTGGCGGCCTCCAGCCGCTGAAAGCCGTTGAGTTGGGCGGGCTCGCCATCAAGGAAGCGCTGGCACGGGCCGGAGTCGCTGGTGACCAAGTTGACGAAGTCATCATGGGCATCGTTGTACCCGCTGGTCAGGGGCAGATTCCTGGTCGTCAGGCCTCCATCAAGGGCGGGGTTCCCCATGAAGTTCCGGTCGTCACGATCAACAAGGTGTGCGGGTCGGCCATGAAGGCCGTGACCTTGGGCGCACAGATCATCAAGGTCGGCGATGCGGACATCGTGGTGGCTGGCGGCATGGAGTCGATGAGCAATATCCCTTACACTGTGCCGAATATGCGCTGGGGCGCGCGGATGAACGACGCAGTGATGAAGGACACGATGGTTCTGGACGGGCTGTGGTGCCCGGAGAACAACGTGCACATGGCCGTCATTGGCGGTTCGGTCGCTGGCGAGTTCAACGTCACCCGCGAGATGCAGGACGCATGGGCTCTGCGCAGTCAGCAACGCTGGGCGCAAGCTGAAGCCGAGCACCGTTTCGATGCGGAGCGCTTCCCGGTCGAGGTGCCTGGCCGCAAGGGTGCGGTCACTCTCGTCGCCAAGGACGAGGCTCCCCGCCCCGATTCGACTGCCGAGGGTCTGGCCAAGCTGCCTCCCCTCTTCATCAAGGACGGCACAGTCACAGCGGGCAATGCTCCTGGCACCAATGACGGCGCGTCCGCCATCGTCCTGATGAGCCGCGAGAAGGCCGAAGAACTCGGCGCACCCATCCTCGCCACCCTCAAGGGATACGCCCAAGTCGCGCGCGAGTCGAAGTACATCGCCACTGTCCCCGGTCTGGCCATCCAGAAGCTGATGGCCGCCCAGGGACTGACTTTGGATTCCTTCGATCTGATCGAGATCAACGAAGCCTTCGCGGCGGTGCCTCTGGTGAGTTGCCTGGGCATCCTCGGCATGTCCGACAAGGACATGGACGAGAAGGTCAACGTCAATGGGTCTGCAGTGGCGGTCGGCCACCCGATCGGCGCGACTGGCGCTCGTATCATCATGACCCTCATCTCCGAATTGAAGCGCACTGGCAAGAAGTCCGGTGTGGCGGCAATCTGCTCCGGCATGGCCCAAGGCGACGCCGTCTGGGTCGAAGTCGCCTAGAGAACCTACCCAAGAATCGCCTAGGGAAGTGCTCATCAGTCAGCACTTCCCTGGGCATTCACTCACAACTCACAATCACTCATAAGCAAGGAAAACAAATGAGCATTTCAACAGTAATGGTAATCGGCGCAGGCCAGATGGGCGGCGGTATCGCCCAAGTGGCAGCAGCCGCAGGACGCAAGGTCTACCTCAACGACGTCGACCTGGACATCGTCAAGAAGCGCATCAGCTTTATCGAAGGCCTACTGGCCAAGGACGTCAGCAAAGACAGAATCACCGAGGCACAGAAAGCGGCCACGCTCGCCAATCTGATTCCCACGAACGATATCGCCATGGCAGCCGACGCTGACCTGGTCATCGAGGCAGTCATTGAGAATATGGACCTCAAGTCCAAGATTTTCACCCAACTGGACGAGGTCACCAAGCCTTCGTGCATTCTGGCGTCCAACACCTCTTCGCTGCCGATCACCGAGATCGCCGCCGTGACGAAGCGCCCGGAACAGGTCATCGGCATGCACTTCATGAACCCGGTTCCGGTCATGAAGCTGGTCGAGGTCATCCGTGGTCTGGCTACCTCCGATGAGACGCTGAAGGCCATCTTCGATGAGTCTGTGGCCTATGGCAAGACGCCGGTCGAGGTCCGCGACGTGCCTGGGTTCGTCTCCAACCGCCTCCTCATGCCGATGATCAACGAAGCCATCTTCTGCGTGTACGAGGGTGTCGCCACCGTCGAGGACGCCGACACTGTCATGAAGCTCGGCATGAACTGGCCCATGGGTCCGTTGACCTTGGCCGATTTCATCGGACTGGACACCTGTTTGTACATCATGGAGGTTCTCTACGACGGTTACGCCGACAGCAAGTATCGTCCCTGCCCGCTGCTGCGCCAGTACGTCAAGGCTGGCTGGCTCGGCAAGAAGTCCGGCCGCGGTTTCTATACCTACGCCTAACACGAGTAGATAGAAAGGACAATCATGCCGTTCCACTTAACAGATGAACAAGAAGTAATACGTCAATCCGTGCGAGAGCTTGCCGAGAGGGAGCTGAAACCCATGGCGGCAATCCTCGACCGTGAGCACCGCCCGCCGCTGGAGAATATCGAAACACTGGCCGAAATGGGCATCATGGGCATGATCCTGCCGTCCCAGTACGGAGGCTCAGACGCCGACCACCTCAGCTACACCATCGCGGTGGAAGAGGTCTCCAGGGTGTGCGCCACCACCGGCGTCATGCTGGCGGTCCACCTCGGTCTGGCTTGCTCCATCATCAACACGATGGGCACAGAAGAGCAGAAGCAGCACTACCTGCCTGATATGGCTTCTGGCAAGGCTATTGGCGGTTTCTGCCTCACCGAGCCGGGGGCTGGCTCTGACGCCGCCGCCCTGTCGACCGCCGCAGAAGAAGACGGCAGTGATTACCTGATCACCGGCCAGAAAATCTTCATCACCAACGCTGGTTTCGCCAAGGTCTTCATCGTGATGGCTCGCACGACGAATGGCATCAGTGCCTTCATCGTCGAGCGCGACATGCCTGGTCTGACCATTTCCGAGCCGGAGCACAAGATGGGCATTCGCGGGTCGAGCACGTGCACCCTGTTCTTCGACAAGGTACGTGTTCCCAAGTCGAATATGCTCGGCGAAGAAGGTAGCGGATTCAAGGTCGCCATGAAGGGTCTGGCAGGCGGACGCATTCGCATCGCTGCGCAGGCTTTGGGCATCGCTCAAGGCGCTTATGAAGAGGGCGTGAAATACGCCAAAGAGCGCGTTCAGTTCGGCAAGCCGATCGCGGCACTCCAGGCCATTCAGTGGATGGTCGCCGACATGGCTACCGACATTGAAGCTGGTCGTCTCTTGGTCTATCAGGCCGCTGACATGGAGGATCGCGGACTGGAGTACACCGAAGCAGCCAGCATGGCCAAGCTCTATTGCGGCCCGATGGCCACCCGCGTGACCCACACCGCCCTGCAAATCCATGGCGGCAACGGCTACATCGAGGGCTTCCCGATTGAGCGGATGTACCGCGATGCGCGCATCACCGAGATCTATGAGGGCACGTCGGAAATCCAGCGTCTCGTCATTGCTCGGGCCATTTTGCGGTGACTCCGAATCCCCAGAAAAGCAGCTAGTGCGAGTGCGAGGGTCCGGCCAATGGTCGGACCCTCGTCTGCATAGTGAAGGCATTTTAGTGAAGGCATTCGAGAGGCGTTTAGGCGCGGCACGCCAGTGGTGCGGCATGACATTTGTCTTGGGGGGGTCGTATCATGGTAGGGAGGCAGGAGTGGGGTACTTGTCCTGCGACGAGGAAATGGATGATGATGGCTAGGAAAATAGCGGCGGCTCGGAAAAGAGCGGTGCACAAGCCCCCGGTGGAAAACACGGAAGACGTGAATACTGTCGAGGCTGAGCAAGACACCCCCATAGCTGACGTAGAGTCAGGCGCTCCCGCCTCTGCCACGACTGACGAATCTACTGTGCCTGATGGTTCTGCGGGAGATGTCGATGCCGAGGAATCCACCGAGTCCATTGAGGAATCTGTTACGCCGGCTGATCCCACAGAATCTGTAGAGGCTGAGGAGCCTTCTGACATAGTTGACGACGTGCCTGAGTCCGCTGGGCTTGAGTCCGACGTTCCTGAGGCCACTGAGCCTGAGACCGCCGAGCTTGAGGCCGCCGAGCCTGAAGATGACCTCGCCGCCGATGTCGATGAAGATGCCGAGCCTGCCGAAGACGGGGCGCTGGCGGAGGAAAACCCCGAAGACGTGCCCGCCGATGTCACCGATGCCGAGTCAGCGACCGACGAGACAGAGCAGGCGGCAGAAGAGGAGACAGAGTCGGCGACCGACGAGACTGTGGCGCAGCAAGAGGATGCCGACCTCGACTCAGACGTGACTGATTCGGATGTGGAAAACACTGACCCGGACCTAGTTGGCACTGACCTAGAGGCGGAGAAAACAGATGTAGCGGCCCAGGGGTCGGAGAACACGGACGTAGAGGACGTGGATGCGGCCGATGCCAAGGCCGAGGAATCGGTGGAGGAATCGGATGGCCTCGATTCCGGTGACCTCGTTGCTCCTGCGGTCGTCTCCGATGAGGCAGAAGCAGAGTCTCCCGCCGAGACTTCGGATGAGATCCACGCGGTCAGGCCCGCCAAGGCCCCCAAAGTCGCAAAGTCTCCCAAGCCGGCGAAAGCGCCTCGGACTCCCAAACTGACCCAGACCCCCGCGACTGCCAAGGCACCGAAGACCCACAAGAGGCATCCGATTCTGGCGGCGGGCCTTGCCGCTCTGAGCGCAGTCTTGGTCGTGGGTGGGGCTGTCGGAGGTGCCACGTATTTCTTCCGCGACCACGCCAAGCCAGGACTTGAGTTGATGGGCGAACCAGTGACAGGCATGACCGCGACAGAAGTCGCAACTCTTGCCGCGACCCTTTCTAGTGAATACACAGTGACCTTCCAGATGGGGAATGTGCTCACGACAGCCAGTGCCACCGATGCCGGCGTCACCTTCGACACGGATTCCACGGTGAGTTCCATCATGGAACCCGCCAACACATCCGGGTTCCTGTCCACGTACAACCCCTTCGTTCCCAAAGAGGTCGTTCTGGCCATCAATGTGGACGAGAAGAGGCTGCAACGGTATCTCGATGAGACCTTCATCGCTGCTGACAAGCGTCAAGTGCCTGCCGGCGTGGCCTTCGACCAAGCGGCGGGTGCTTTCGCGGTCGTTTCTTCCGTTGATGGTGTCCAGGCGGATGCGGCCGCGGTCGCCAAGGCGCTGAAGGCGGGCGAAGGATTATCCGACGCCATTGAGGTGCCCACACGAGTGGAACCACCCTTCATTTCCAATGAAACCATTCAGGAAACGGTCGATGCTGCCAATGCCCGGCTGGCAGCGGCGTATACCTTCACCAACGGTGGGGCGACGTACTCTGTTCCGTCGGCGACTGTGCGAGGATGGCTTGATGTCGTCATCAACGACACCTTGGGGACGGCCTCCATCACCTACGACGAAGCGGCGGTCAAGGCATCCCTTCCGAACCTGCTGAACACAAACCTGGCCACGCCAGCGACGAACACAGAGATCATGGTCGGGCCTGAGGGGCAGCATCTGGCGGTCGTCCAATACGGTGTGGATGGCACGGTCGTTGCTGGCATGGATTCACTGACGCAGGCTACCTATGATGCTTTGGTTGCCGGGACAGGTTTGAGTATGCCGGTCACCGTCGAGTACCAGGCAGCCCAGGAAGCAGCAGTGCCCATGGACCCCGAATACACTGTCGCCGGTGGTGAAAAGTGGATGGAACTCAACCTGTCCGCGTTTACCTTGACGCGGTGGGAGGGCACCACGAAGCTTAGGACCTACGTTGTGGCCCTGGGTCGCGTTGGCACACCCACTCGTCCAGGCATTTTCCATGTGTGGATGAAGTTGGCCAGCCAGGATATGTACGGCGTTGACGATGGAGTTCCCTGGCGCTATGACGGAGTTCCCTGGATCTCGTATTTTGATGGCGGGCGCGCTATCCACGGAGTGTACTGGCACGTGGCATTTGGTACCCGAGCGTCACACGGATGCGCCGGTATGTGGGTTGGTGAGGCCAGAGAGGTGTTTGAGTGGGACGAGGTCGGCACAATGGTCATCGCGCATTACTGATACGTGATGCCCGACTGGCCCAGGATGTGGGCCATGACCAGAGGTGGTCCTGCCATCTTTTCGCCTAGCCGAGTAGCGCCTCCCGCAAGGTGTCCAGCCCGAGTGCCCCGAGGGACAGGGCTTGGGCATGGAAGTCCTTGAGCGAGAAACACGCTCCTTCGCGCGCCTGAGCCGAGGAGCGAATATCGGTCCAGGTCTTCTGCCCGATGGCGTAGGACGGCGCCTGTCCTGGCCATCCGAAGTACCTCATGACCTCGAAGCGAGCCACATCTGGGTCAGCCGCCACATGGGCGTTGAAGTAGGATAACGCCTTGTCAAACGTCCATTCGCTACCGCCCACCTCAGCGGGTGGCGTGAATCCAGCGTGCAGACCGATGTCGATGACCACTCGTACGGCCCTCATCGCCTGTGCGTCGAGCATCCCGAGCATCATGGCCGGGTCGTCCATGTACCCCAACTCGGCCATGAGTTGTTCGGCGTACAGCGCCCAGCCTTCACCATGGCCTGAGACCCACACTCCCGAGCGTCGCCACGAGTTGAGCGACTCACGGTTGTACACGGCCTGTCCGATTTGCAGGTGGTGACCCGGCACACCCTCGTGGTGGACTGTGGTGAGTTCGCGCCATGTCGAGAAGGTCGTCTGCCCGTCAGGCACCGACCACCACATGCGTCCGGGCCGAGAGAAGTCATCGGTCGGTTCGGTGTAATAGACGCCGCCGTCATGGGTGGGTGCGATGAGGCACTCGATGCGCTGCAGGGGTTCGGGGATGTCGAAATGGACTCCGTTGAGTTCTGCGATCACCGCATCCGCGCGGGCCTGCATCCAGGACTTCATCGCCTCGCTTCCGTGAAGGAGGTATTGAGGATCGACGTCCAAAGAGGCTTTCGTCTCCGCCACACTCAGTCCCGGTCGCAACGACGCAGCAATCTCGGATTGGCGCTCCTCCAATTCGGCGACGCGGTCGAGGCCCCAGCGGTAGGTCGATTCGAGGTCGATCACTGTTCCAAGGAAGGAACGCGACGCCAGGGTGTACCTCGCTTCGCCCACTCCATCCTGGTCGGTCCCCAGTTCGCGGACCTGTTCACGCAACCGATTGATTGCTCCTTGATAAGCGAGAATGGCGACCTGTACACCTTCGTCGAGGCCGTCGCATACTGTCGAACTCAGACCAGGAATACTCGCTTGGGCGCGGGGAAGCAGCCCAGCGAAGAATCCATTGTCGGAAATCCAGCCCTCGCACTGTGCGATGAGGGCGTCCACTTGGCGGGTGGCCGGGCGTATCCCCTTGTCAATGGCAGCCAGTTGGGACTCGAACCATCCGGAAATGGCGGTGGGAAGAGCACGGAGACGAGCCGCGATGGTTGCCCAATTGTCGGCGGTGTCCATGGGCATGAGGTCGAAGGTGTCACGGACGGCGTGCAGACCGGAGGCGATGTTGTTGAGGGTAGCGAGGTCCTCTCCGGCTTCGTGGAGTTCCGCCTCCAACCCAAGCCTCTCCTTCATGGCGGCCAGCGTCACCCGGTCTGTGTCGTCAAGTGGCTGGATTTCAGCGATCTTGGCCAAAGTGGAGTCCACAAGTTTGGCATACTCGGCGATTCCTGTTGGTGAGAGGTCGTCCAGTTCGTCTTGGCGCTCGCGGCGTCCCAGATACGTCAGTTGTAAAGGGCTGAGCGCAGCGCTCGCCTCGAAGAAATCCTCGGCCAGTGCGTCCACAGGGGTAGGTGTACGTGTCATGGAAACCAGGGTACACGCCTGGTTATCTGTACTCAGGGATGACCGCCACACTCCAAACGACCAAGTAGGGTAGAGCCATGAAGCTGGACCTAGGTTCCCTGGAACTGGGGGTGGCCACCGCCGCCACTCAGATTGAGGGTGGTAACGCCGACACCAACTGGCACCGCTGGGCCGAGGCTGGGGGAGTCAAGGATGGCTCAACGCCTGCGAGGGCGTGCGACCACTGGAACCGAGTGGACGAGGACATCGCCTTGCTCAAAGAACTGGGTGTTCGTCATTACCGGATGGGCCTTGAGTGGGCGCGCATCGAGCCTGCTCCCGGCGTATTCGATCAGGATGCCATCGACCATTACCGCTACGAGGTCAAGGCACTGCGCGAAGCTGGCATTGCTCCTTTAGTCACGCTTCACCATTTCAACAACCCTGGGTGGGTCGAGGAGAAGGGCGCGTGGACCGATCCCAAGGTCATACCTGTCTTCCTCGCGTACGTCCGCCATGTGCTCAATGCCTTGTCTGAGTGGGTGGATGAGTGGGTCACCATCAACGAGCCCAATGTGTACGCGACCCAGTCCTATGCTTTCGGTGAGTGGCCTCCCGGTGAGAAGAACCTGGGCCATGCCATGAAAGTCATGAGCAATCTCGCGCAGGCTCATTGTCGTGCGTACAGCCTCATCCACGCCCTGCAACCCTGCGCCCGAGTCGGGGTGGCCCACCATCTGCGCGTCTTCGACCCCGCGAACAGGCACAATCCTGCGGACAGTGTTGGTGCGAAGACCATGGAATACCTCTTCCAAACCGCAGTCCTGGAAGCAACATGCTATGGGCGTTTCCTACCTCCTCTGACGCGCACCCCGCGCATCGACGGGGGAAACTACTTCGACTTCCTGGGCGTCAATTACTACACGCGCTCCTGGGTGAAGGGGACTGCCCAAGGCACGCGCCCCGATTCGCCCGTCAACGACCTGGGTTGGGAGATTTACCCTGACGGCCTGACACAGTTGTTGACTTCGATGTATGAGAAGTACCCCGCCCCCATCTACATCACGGAGAACGGCACGGCGGACAGGGCGGACGCTTGGCGGGCGAGGTACGTGTACGAGCATCTGGCGGCTGCCGTCGAATCAGGCGCGCCCGTCGAGCGATACTATCATTGGTGCTTCACTGACAACTGGGAGTGGATCGAAGGAGAGGTGCCTCGCTTCGGGTTGGTGGGTTTGGACTACGAGACTGGGGTCCGGACGGTTCGGCCTTCAGGGCGTTTCTTCGCCGATATCGGCGCCCAGGGCGGGGTCACTGACGAGGCGTACGAGCGTTGGGTCGCGCCTGCGGAATACCGACAAGGGTAAGGAACAAGGTCGGTTGGCCGCACCCCCCTTGATGTGCGTTTGCGGCCCGCGCGTCCAGAATTGTTGCCGAATTGTGACCTAATACGGCCCTTGCGGGCTAGGGGAAGGTCAGACGCGGGCAGTAGAATTGCCCTACCAAATACGGGATTTACCCACAATACACGATTGGAACAACAAGTGAAGAAGATTGCGTTTTCCGCAGTGCTGATCACGGCCGCTGCCCTTACTCTCGGCGCATGCGCGACCCCTCCTGATACCTCCGCTACGACCGGCGCCCCGGCTGAGACAGCCGCGACCACAGCTGCCCCGGCCAACGATTTCGTCGCCTGCATGATCTCCGACCAAGGCGGCTTCGATGACAACTCCTTCAACGAGTCCGGCTTCGTCGGACTGAAGCAGGCTGAGACTGACCTTGGCGTGACCATCAAGTCCGCCGAATCCAAGAATGCCACTGACTTCACGCCCAACTTGACCGCTATGAAGGCCAACAACTGTGGCATCACCATCACGGTCGGCTTCATGCTGGCCGAGGCGACCAAGGATGCTGCGGAGACGAACCCGTCCCTCAACTACGCGATCATCGACGACAATTCGATTGATTTGCCGAACGTCAAGTCGCTCGTCTTCAAGACCTCCGACGCCGCTTTCCTGGCTGGTTATGTCGCGGCTGCTTACTCGCAGACCGGCACAGTCGCCACTTTCGGTGGCATGAAGATCCCGTCGGTCACCATCTTCATGGATGGCTTCGCTGATGGCGTGGCGCGCTACAACCAGGATTCTGGCAAGTCCGTCAAGCTGCTCGGCTGGGACAAGGCCGCTCAAGACGGTGTGTTCACCGGCGATTTCGAGGACCAGTCCAAGGGCCAGAACGCGACGAAGAACTTCATCGATCAAGGCGCTGACGTGGTCATGCCTGTGGCTGGCCCCGTCGGATTCGGCGCTGCTGCTGCTGCCAAGGATGCCGGCAATGTCGCCATCGTTTGGGTAGACACCGACGGCTACGAGGCTGCTTCGCAGTACAAAGAACTCTTCCTGACCTCGGTCATGAAGGAAATCAATGTGTCTGTCTTTGACACGATCAAGGCGGCTTCTGAAGGCGCCTTCTCAAACACACCTTATGTTGGCGACTTGGCCAATGGTGGCGTGGGCATCGCCCCCTTCCATGACTATGACTCCAAGATTCCTCAGGACGTCAAGGACAAGGTCGAACAATTGACCAAAGACATCATCTCCGGTGCGCTGAAGGTGGAGTCACCGTCAGACCCGAAGTGATCTGAGACGGGCTATTGCCCAATAACTTGGCAGACGCACACTCCGCACTGCCCTAGATGGCCGGCGTGGGGCTTGAGATAACTCGGCCCCACGCCGTTGCTCTGTCCAGACACTATTTCGTTCCGGAAATCTGGGTCCAATCATGCACAGGGGTTCCATCACCTAATAGACTGCGTGCAGTCCTATCAAAGAGGAGAGGCCCATGAGACTTGAGTTGCGCCACGTGACGAAGAAGTTCGGCTCCTTCATCGCCAATGACTCCATCGACCTTGTCGTGGAACCTGGCGAGATTCACGCACTTCTGGGCGAAAACGGAGCCGGTAAATCCACCCTGATGAACGTGTTGTACGGGTTGTACGAGGCTGATGGCGGTGAGATCCTCCTCGACGGCGTCCCCGTGCATTTCTCCGGCCCCGGTGACGCCATGGCCGCGGGAATTGGCATGGTCCACCAGCACTTCATGCTCGTTCCCGTCTTCACCGTTGCGGAGAATGTCGTTCTAGGCCATGAGCCAGTCGCCGGACTCGATCTCATCAACTTGGGCAAAGCCCGGGCGATGGTGCGCGAGATTTCGGAGCAGTTCGGCTTCGAGGTGGACCCCGACGCTGTGGTGGAAGACTTGCCGGTCGGAATCCAACAGCGAGTCGAAATCATCAAAGCCCTGTCCCGACAAGCCAAGATACTCATCCTCGACGAGCCCACTGCCGTGCTCACCCCCCAGGAGACCGACGAGTTGATGGACATCATGCGCCAACTCAAAGCGGCGGGCACCTCCATCGTCTTCATCACGCACAAGCTGCGCGAAGTCCAAGAAGTCGCTGACACCATCACTGTCATTCGATTGGGCAAGGTTGTGGGCAAGGCACTTCCCACGGCGTCCCAGGTGGAACTGGCCGAAATGATGGTGGGCCGCGCGGTTGGCCTAGGTGTGGACAAATCCGTGTCGGATGGCGGACACGTCACATTGGAGGTGCGCGACCTCACTTTGGTGGACACATCGGGGGTCACTTTGCTCGATGATGTGTCCTTCGATGTGCGCTCTGGAGAGATACTGGCTGTCGCGGGTGTACAAGGCAACGGGCAGACCGAACTGGCCGAAACCCTCGTCGGGCTGCGCAAGCCCACAGGAGGGACCGTCACTTTGTACGGGCAGGTCGATGGCGAGACAGTGGCCCATGACGTGACAGGCAAGAAGGTCAAGAGGATCCTCTCCGAGGGTGTGGGGTTCGTCCCCGAGGACCGGTCCACTGATGGCATGGTCCACTCGTTCTCCATCGCGGAGAACCTCGTCCTCGACCAGGTGTCCCATCCGCCCTTCTCCAAGGCGGGCGCGCTCAACATGAAAGCCATCGCGGACAATGCGGCACAGCAGGTGGAGACATTCGACGTCAGGGCGGGTTCGCCGAACGCTGCCATCGGAACACTGTCGGGCGGCAACCAACAGAAAGTCGTTCTGGCCAGGGAATTGTCCCGTGACCTGAAGCTCTTCATCGCTTCCCAACCCACTCGCGGGGTCGATGTGGGGTCCATCGAGTTCATCCATGCTCGCATCGTGGAGGAACGCAACGAAGGCGCGGCGGTCCTCATCATCTCCACCGAACTCAACGAGGTCTCTGCGCTCGCTGATCGGATCGCCGTGATGTACAAGGGACGTTTCGTTGGCATCGTGCCCCCAGACACGGAGAGGAACGTCCTCGGGCTCATGATGGCCGGTGTTCCACTTGATGAAGCTCTGGCCCATCAAACGTCTGCTACAGCGGGTAAGGAGCCTCCGAGTCCACCACCTGACACAGGAAAGCAAGAAGCAGGTCTACCATCCGACTCGGGCGCAGGCCACAAGGAAGGAGGCGATCATGAGTGACACGACATCGATCACGCCCAGACGCGCGAAAGATGCGACCTCTGCGGCAACGAGCGCGCCGGGCAGCCCCGACACCAACTCCGACGCCAAACCGCCACGCTCGTGGAAGGCCACGTTGGCGAGGATCACGAACACAACATGGCTGACTTCGCTTCTGGCGGTGGTCGTCGCTCTGGTCGTGGGGGCCATCCTCATCGCAGCAGCCGACTCGGGTGTACAAGCGAGCGCCAAGTACCTCTTCGCTCGTCCTGGTGACTTCTTCGGCGCTCTCGGGCACTCCGTGGGTGGCGCCTATGCCTCTCTCTTCCAGGGGGCGGTGTTCAATATCTCGTCGTCGTACACTGTGGCCGACTTTGTGCATCCCCTGACCAACACCGTGTCCTATTCGGTGCCTCTGATCTTCGCGGGCCTCGCATTGGGCATCGGCTTCCGGGCCGGACTGTTCAACATCGGCGCACAAGGCCAAATTGTCATGGGTGCGACCCTGAGTGCCTTCGTCGGGTTCACCTGGCATCTGCCTCCCGGACTCCACCTCATTGCCTGCCTTCTCGCGGCCTTCATCGGCGGTGCGATCTGGGGGTTCGTCCCCGGCATTCTTAAGGCGCTGACAGGGGCGAACGAGGTCATTGTGACGATCATGCTCAACTCTGTGGCGGTGTACTTGCTCAGCTACCTGCTGACGCTGCCCGCCTTCCGCTCGCCCGGCTCGTTCATGCCCATCTCTCCGGCGGTGGACGCCTCGGCACGTTTCCCGCACTTCTTCGGTTCGGCCATCGATCTGGGGTTCGTCCTCGCCTTGGTGGCGGCATTCGCTGTGTGGTGGCTGATGGAGCGCTCGACTCTGGGGTTCCGCATCCGGGCAGTCGGCGAATCCAACGACGCAGCGCGCACGGCTGGCATGAGTGTCCCAGCAGCGTACGTCTGGGTCATGGTCATCGCCGGAGGGCTAGCGGGGTTGGCGTCAACGTCCCAGTTGCTGTCGGGATCATCCCAGCAACTCAACGGTGACATTGCCTCTACTTTCGGCTTCGACGCCATCACGGTCGCCCTGCTCGGGCGCTCAAAGCCGGTGGGCACAGTCTTGGCCGGTTTGTTGTTCGGCGGACTGCGGGCTGGTGGGTACATCATGCAGTCCTCCACGGGCACGCCCATCGACATCATCCTGGTTCTGCAATCGGTCATCGTTCTCTTGATTGCTGCGCCGCCCCTTGTCAGAGCCATCTTCCGTCTTCCTGATCCCGACAAGCGCGCCAAGGTGAAGACCTCGCGTCGCCATGAGGTTGCGACCGTTGCTGCCACCCAGCCAATCGCCACAGTCGAGTCGACCGCCGCCGCTCAGCCGGTTGGTGCTGTCGCTTCGGAAGAGGTCGTCGAGTCGGATTCCCCTGGAGAAGCCCCCACGGATGCCGGACCAGGGGACACAGACGACACAGTATTGGCACCTAGTGAAACGGAGGCCCAGTCATGAGCGCCACCCTAACTTTGGACCGCGAACACGTCGGTCTCGCGCCACGCTCGTGGAAGATGCCCATCATCTTGAGCATCCTCACCCTGGCAGCCATCATCTTCACTGCGACCACACCTGCGGACATGTCGTCTGGGGTGGCACTCGCCTGGAGCGCTCGCTTGGGGACGACGAGATTGACTCTGCCCACCTTGCTCACCATTGGGATTCTTACCCTGGCACAAGTGGGCGTCACTGTGTGGTCGTGGGCCGTGGCCATCTCCCGCAAGAAGCTCGCCTCCTGGTGGGTCATCATCTTCGGCACGGCGTTCGTCCTCGTCTTCCTGCTCTGGGCTGTGGCTGGCAAGGAGAACCCACTCCAGTTCACGTCGCTGCTCTCCGGGGCATTGTTCCTGTCCGTTCCCCTCATCTTCGGCGCGATGGCGGGGTGTGTGTGCGAGCATGTCGGTGTCATCAACGTCTCTATTGAAGGTCAGTTGCTAGCGGGCGCCTTCTTGGCAGCCGTCGTCGGAGCCCTCACGCACAATGCGTGGATTGGTTTGCTTGCTGCGCCTGTCGCGGGAGCACTCATCGGGTGCCTTCTCGCGCTGTTCGCCGTGAAGTATTGGGTCGATCACATCATCGTGGGCGTGGTGCTGAATGTGCTTGTCACAGGGTTCACCAATTACCTGTTCTCGACGGTCTTGGCTCACAACAAGGAGGTCTTCTCGGTGGCCGTGAGGTTGCCGAAGTGGAGTATTCCTGGTTTGTCCGAGATACCCATTCTGGGCCCGGTTCTGTTCGCGCAGAACGCTTTGGTGTACATCATGTACGTGGCCGTCATCATCTTGCAGATCATGCTGTTCAAGTCACGTTGGGGGTTGCGCATGAGGGCGTGCGGAGAGCATCCGCGTGCTGCCGATACTGTCGGGATCAAGGTCAACCGGACCCGCGTGCTCAACACCATCTTGGGCGGGGCCATCGCTGGACTCGGCGGCGCATTCTTCACCCTCGCCAACGGTTTGGCTTTCGGTAAGGAGATGAGCGCAGGACGAGGGTACATCGCGCTGGCCGCCATGATCTTGGGTGGATGGAAACCCAAGGGCGCCCTCGTGGCTGCCTTGCTGTTCGGCTTCGCGGACAATCTGCAGAACGCTCTGGGCGTGGTGGGCGTGGCTGTGCCCAGCCAGTTCATGCTCATGGCTCCGTATCTCGTGACTGTCTTCGCGGTCGCGGGCCTCGTCGGGAAGGTGCGCGCTCCTGCCCAAGAAGGCACGGCGTACAAGGGATGAGGCAGTGAGCATGACCAGCATGGATTGGGATACGTTGCTTGTTGCCGCTCGTGACATCGTGACGCGCTCGTACTCGCCGTACTCCCACTACCCAGTGGGGGCTGCGGCCTGGACGACGGACGGTCGGGTCCTGAGTGGCTGCAATGTGGAAAACGCCAGCTTCGGGCTGACTCTGTGCGCGGAGTGCTCCCTCGTGTCAGCGTTGGCCGCGTCGGGCGGGGGACGACTGGCTCGGTTCACCTGTGTCAACGCCGCCGGAGACATCATCACCCCTTGTGGGCGGTGTCGGCAGTTGTTGTACGAGTTCGGTGGGTCAGAACTGGAGATCCTGTCCCCGCTCGGTGTGGTGGCCTTGGCTGATATGCTTCCCCAGGCTTTCGGACCAGCCGACATGGGTATTGCGGTGGCGAGCGAGGAGGTATCTCATGGCTGAACGCTTCGACGCAGTGGACGTCATCCAAACCAAGCGTGACAGGGGTGTTCTCAGTGACGCCCAGATTGACTGGGTCATCGATGCCTACACCCGTGGCGTGGTCGCCGAAGAGCAGATGTCCGCTCTCCTCATGGCTGTTTTCCTCAACGGGCTCACCCGCCCTGAGCTGAATCGCTGGACCGACGCCATGATCGCTTCCGGGGAGAGGTTGGATTACTCCCACCTGAGCAGGCCCACGGCGGACAAGCACTCCACAGGCGGCGTGGGGGACAAGATTACTTTGCCTCTGACGCCTTTGGTTGCTTCCTTTGGCGTGGCTGTGCCCCAACTGTCGGGCCGAGGCCTCGGACACACCGGAGGCACCCTCGACAAGTTGGAGTCCATCCCTGGCTGGCGGCCGAGCCTGAGCAACGAAGAAATGTACGCCCAGATGGACGAGGTGGGCGCAGTCATCTGCGCGGCTGGTGCTGGCCTCGCTCCTGCTGATCGTAAGTTGTACGCGCTGCGCGACGTGACTGCCACAGTGGCCTGTATCCCTCTGATTGCGTCGTCCATCATGAGCAAGAAGATCGCCGAGGGAACCGGCTGCCTCGTGTTGGATGTGAAATGCGGCTCGGGAGCGTTCATGTCCGACCTCGACTCAGCGCGAGACCTGGCCACGACGATGGTCGGCATCGGGTCAGATCATAAGGTTCGCACAGTCGCTCTGATCACCGACATGTCCACGCCTTTGGGTCTGACTATAGGCAATGCTTTAGAGGTAAGGGAGTCGCTGGAGGTACTGGCCGGAGGCGGCCCCGCAGACGTCGTGGAGTTGACGCTGGCCCTGGGCCGAGAAATGTTGGACGCCGCTGCAGCGCGCATCGACGACGAGGGCATTCCTGGCGCGGGTGTGGCTGCTGGCTCGCCCGAAGCCTCCCGCAGGGCCGGGCAATTGCGCGAAGCTGACTTACCCAAAGCACTGTCGAATGGGCAGGCCATGGACACCTGGGCACGTCTGATCAGTGCCCAAGGCGGGAACCCTCATGCCGACTTGGCGTGGGCCACCCATACCCACGAGGTGTTTGCCCGCGAGAATGGGTACGTGACAAGCATGGACGCTCTCAAAGTCGGAGTCGCCGCGTGGCGGTTGGGGGCAGGGCGCGCCCGAAAGGAAGACGCAGTGCAGGCTGGGGCCGGTATTGTCCTCCACGCCAAGCCGGGCGACGCCATCCAGAAAGGCCAGAAGCTCATGACCCTCCACACGGACACGCCCGAGCGTTTCGAGCGTGGCCTTGAGGCTCTGAAGGGGGCCTGGACCATCGCGGACACACCCACGACCAGGAGCCCGGTGGTCTTGGAGAAGATTTCCGAGTAAGGCCGGCGGATTGATGTGGTTCCCTCGAGAGCATCTTCAGCGCCCGGAAGGGATAACCCAGATAGAGTGGCTACTGGGTATGTCTCGCGTGAAGCGGACGTGCCCCAGAACACGAGTTTCTGTTGTGGCGACACGATGAGACAACGATTCCCAGAAGGAGAATGACTATGACACGTGAAGAACTGGCGCACCTGGTGGACCACACCTTACTCAAGCCTGAAGCCACGGCTTCGGATGTGGAGGCCCTTGTCAGGCAAGGGGTGGAGTTGGGAGTTTATTCGGTATGCGTGTCGCCTTCGCTGCTGCCCATTGACGCCCACGGACTGAAGGTGGCAGTCGTGTGCGGATTCCCCTCGGGGGCGCACAAGTCCGAGGTCAAGGCCGCAGAGGCCGCACGCGCGGTGGCCGATGGTGCCGACGAGGTCGACATGGTCATCAACTTGGGGTTGGCGAAGGCTGGAGACTGGCCCGGCGTTCAGGCAGATATTGAGGCCGTCCGTGCCGCCGCGCCGCGTCCCACGGTTCTCAAGGTCATCATCGAATCGGCCGCGCTGACCGATGAGGAGATTGTTTTGGCTTGTCACGCTTCGGAAGCGGCTGGTGCAGACTTTGTGAAGACATCGACCGGATTCCATCCGGCGGGCGGGGCATCCACTCATGCGGTGAGCTTGATGAGAGACACAGTGGGCGACCGCCTGGAAGTCAAGGCGTCTGGTGGCATCCGTACCCTGGAGACGGCACTGGCGATGGTTGAAATGGGTGCGACCCGATTGGGATTGTCAGGTACCGCTGCCATCTTGGCAGAATTGGGGTAGCAATGGACTGGCATGTGGTCCTGGAGGTCATCGGCTGGTTGGGCTCGGCTCTGCTGGTCTTCTCTGTCCTCCAGACGAAGTTCATGCGATTCCGCATTCTCAACGGGGTCGCGTCGTTCGTCCTGGTCGTGTACAATGCTGTGCTCGGCGTCTGGCCCATGGTGGGGATGAACGCTGTGCTCGTGGTCATCGATTTGTGGTTCATCATCAAACTGCGTGGCGATGTCGTGGCAGAGAAAGCCTTCACCTATGTCAGAGCCGACTTGGCGATGCGCAAGTGGTTCTACGCCGCACATGCCGACGACCTAGAGCGTTTTCATCCCGGTATCGGGGGACAGTTGATCACAGCAGAGGCGGACGTGCTGTTCCATAAGGATTCGGCCATCGGATTGGTGGCATTCGTCCATGGCGACGATAGGGTCGAATTACTTGCTGACTACGTGATCCCGTCGTACAGGGACTATGCGCCGGGGGCATTTGTGTACTCCCAGTCCGGTCCGTTAGCGGCACTTGGTGTCCGTACAGTGTCCGTACGAAACCCCACACCGGAGGTGGTTCGTTACCTCCAGGCCATGGAGTACACCGAAGCGGACGGGGTCTATACCCGCGAATTGCCGTAATGTCGGCTTGAACAGGGATAATTGTGGCAAGGAAGATGCCGTAGAGAAAGAAGGATGGGACATGACCGAATTGTTGCGCCAGGTGGCCGCATGGATCGATGCGGACCCCGACGAGGCCAGCCGAGACGAACTGACGGTGCTTCTCGCTCAAGCCCAAGACGATGAGGAGGCAGCCGAAGAGTTGGCCGACCGGTTCGCAGGGACCCTGCAATTCGGAACGGCTGGTTTACGTGGCGCGATGGCCGCTGGTCCCAATCGGATGAATCGTGCGGTGGTCATGGCCGCAGCCAAGGGGCTCATCGACTACCTCAACTCCCGCGTCGAGCGCCCTCGCGTTGTCATCGGCAACGACGCTCGCCATCATTCGCGCGAGTTCGCCCTCGACACAGCGGCGATTGTGACCGCTGCCGGGGGAGAGGCTTTGCTCTTGCCTGACCAAGTGCCCACGCCGGTCTTGGCCTACTCGGTGCGGCATCTGCATGCGGACGCCGGGGTCATGGTCACCGCTTCGCACAATCCTGCCGCTGACAACGGGTACAAGGTCTATCTCGGCGGGCGTATGGTCACGGACCCTGAGGCTGGTTGCCAGATCGTCCCGCCCTATGATGGCGAGATCGCCGCCTGTATCGCAGCCGTCCCGCCTGCCAACCAGATCGCACAAGCAGAAGGATGGACCGACCTGGGGCCCGATGTTGTGGAGTCGTACATCGGCGCGATTTGTGCGCCAGCGGGCGCCGTTCCCACTGGACCTCTTCCGCCTATACGCATTGTCCATACTGCCATGCACGGCGTCGGCTCAGCCATCGCGCTGGAGGCCTTGTCACGGGCAGGTTTCTCCACAGTCGTGCCCGTCATCGCCCAGCAAAATCCCAATCCTGACTTCCCGACAGTGGCCTTCCCCAACCCTGAGGAGCCTGGCGCCATCGACTTGGCCCTGGCCCTGGCGGCACAACTGAGCGCAGATGTGGTCATCGCCAATGACCCCGACGCGGATCGGTGTGCCGTGGCGGTCAAGGACCCGCGCAAGGGGTGGCGGATGCTGCATGGCGACGAATTGGGTGCGCTTCTCGGAGAGGAAAATGCTCGCCGGACCCATTCTGGGGTCTTCGCCAACTCCATCGTCTCGTCGCGGCAGTTGTCCGTCATCGCGGCGCACTACTCAGTCCAGCACGTCAACACCCTGACCGGTTTCAAGTGGATGGGGCGTGTGCCGGGCCTGACATACGCTTACGAAGAAGCCATTGGCTATTGTGTACGTCCCGACTTGGTCCATGACAAGGACGGACTCTCCTGCGCGGTGGTGGTGGCCCGGCTAGTTGCCCATCTCAAGTCCGAAGGCAAGACCCTCCTCGACCTGCTGGACGACCTAGCCAGGCGCGACGGGTTGTACCTCAGTTCCCAACTGGCCGCCCGTTTCGAGGACCTGTCCCAGATTGGTCAGACCATGGCTCGACTCCGGGAAACACCCCTTGAGTCACTGGCTGGGAGTCCTGTCACGACGCTGGCCGACCTGAGCCAGGGGTACGAGGGTTTGCCTCCCACTGACGGTATTCTGCTCCTGACTTCGGATGATGACCGAGTGGTCGTACGTCCTTCAGGCACCGAACCCAAGGTCAAGTGTTACCTAGAAGTCATCCTTCCCGTCGATCCCCAAGCAAGCTTCGACGACCTCACGGCACTACGCCGCACAGCCGAACAGCGTCTGACTTCCATCAAAGAAGACCTGAACGCCGCCCTGTTCTCCTGACAAACGGACTTCTGTTTCAAACACGTGCCTTACCATGGCATCTTGACGACCGTTCTTGATGCAGAAGCCGAATCTACCGGTGGTCTCCGGCGTCTCTCAGACGTACGCGGCGGCGACGGCCAACTTCAGCGCACCTTGGAAGCGGGTCTCGCGCTCCTCGGCAGTCATGTCGCCACCCTTCTTGGTGAGGTGGTCGGAGACGGTGAAGACGGCCAGGGCGCGCTTACCGAAGTTGGCAGCGATTCCGTAAAGGGATGCGGCTTCCATTTCGACGCCCAGGACGTTGTGGGTGATCATGGCGTCCAACTGGCCGGGGATAGAGAAATAGAAGTGGTCTGAGGAGATGATGGCCCCGGCGAAGACGGCCTGGCCCGGTTCAGCAGCGGTGTACGCGGCAGCAGCCATGACGAGGTCAGCGGTCGCGGAGAAGTGTGTGCCGGGGATGCGCAATTCGTTCATGGAGCTGGTGGTGTGCGCGCCCACGCCGATGACGACGTCGCCGACATTCACGTCTGCGGAGATACCGCCGCACGTACCCACGCGGATGATGCGCTCGACGCCGAAGAATTGGTACAACTCACTCGCGTAAATCCCCATGGAGGGCATGCCCATCCCGGAGGCCATGATAGACAGTGGTTTGCCGTGGTGCTCGCCCTCGCCGTTGTACGTCCCGGTGAATCCCAGGATGCCGCGCACACTGGTGACCTGACGTGCGCCGTCGAGGATGAGGCCGGCCATGCGTTCGGCGCGCTTGGGGTCGCCGGGCATGAGGACGGCAGAAGCGAAGTCGCCGGGTTCGGCGGCGATATGGGGTGTGGACATGTGTATCCTCTCTGAGCGGGCGTACTGAGGTACTGCAATACGGAGACAAGCCTACGCGATGACGGTGGCCACGTCCTTCCTACAAGGGCCTAAACCAGTGCGGTGAAGAGATTACCTGGTCGGAGGTGATGACCGCTGCCTTTGACTCTGGGCAGTGTTCAGTCAGTCGGGGGAGTCCAGCGCTGCCTAGGACAATGAGCGCAGTTGACCAGTATTCAGCCACACCTCCATGGGGAGCAGATACCGCAGCGCACGAGATATTGGAGGCCTTGCGATCAGCGGTGAACGGAGAGATGATGTGGGACCCGCGTTCATCGTGGCCAGAGACCGACAGAGAATACCCTTCGGACAAGGGTAAATACCCAATGGCCGCATCTCGGTCACGACCGGGCGCACGCAGTGCCACTCTCCACTCGCCTGACTCGCTGTGCCCGAAACAGGTCAGTGACGAGGACCCGAAGTTGACCAGTGCGCCAGACGCTCCTCGCCGCTGCGCCAGGTCGCACAACTTCTCAGCGACAATTCCCTTGGCGATTCCGCCGAGGTCCAGTGTGTGCCCTCGGGCCAGTCGCCACGAGCGAGCCGTCCGGCGCTCAAGCGGATAGGGGGACTCCGGCTGGGGCCGCCCGACGCTTTCTTCGGACGGAACGCGACCGAGAGTGTACAAATCAGCCGGGTTAGCACACACATCAAACGCCCCACCAGTGACATCATGCGCTTCTAAAGACAAGGTCAGCACCTCATCGGTTGTCGGCGACACGTGTACCCAATCTCCACCCGCCTCCTGCAACCTGGCCACATCCGAATCCGCGAGAAAGCGACTCAACCTCGACTCCCACTCAGCGACGAGCGGACGGCATTCCGCCTCGGCGTCCCAGTGTGGTGCGCCGACGATCTTCAGTTCGAGCACAGTGCCCATCGCTGGCCAACTCGTTACTTTCATCGCACGACCTCAGGACAGTCCTGCCTGCGCTTGTTCGAGCGCGGCGATGGCCGCCTCAAGAAACTGCTCGTACGCCCAGGTCGCCCCGGCGATGACGTCGACCTCTGTCGGGTTGCCGACTTCGAGAAGTTCTAAGGCGTACGTGTCGAAGGCCGCGACAGCAAACTGGGCTTTAGCATAGTATTCCTGGTTGAAAACATTGCCGCTCGAGTCTGTGCCGTAGCTTTCATCTTTGACAGACCCATCTGCGTTGACTCCGTGGAACTGCACTGCCGCGATTCTTCCGCCCGCAACGGTGATGGAGATGACTCCTTTTCCTCCTTGTTCGTCTGGACTGCTTTCAGCGCTGTAGCCCCCGTCGAAAAGCGGCTTCGACGCATCAAAGTGTGCGGCCACGTCTTCGGCGCAACCGCCCAAGAGTGCCGCCAAGCCGAGGGCCGCCATTGCGTGGCCCCTCCTGTTCGCCTTTCGTCTTTGCTGCTTCATCAGTATTCCCTTTCGCTCACTCGCACACGTCCACAAACTCATCGAAGACTCAGGTCACGGACCAATGCCCCATGGTCAAGCACAACTTCGCGCTCCCCCTGGGCGGCCACGACCGGGTCATGCGTCACGACAATCAGAGTCGTCCCCTGTGCGTGCAGTTGGGAGAACAAGTCCAAGACTGCCGCCGCATTCGCTGCATCCAGATTGCCCGTCGGTTCATCGGCAAGGATCAGCGGTGGTTGGTTGATCAAGGCACGGGCAATGGCGACGCGCTGTTGTTCTCCACCGGAAAGCTGGCTGGGTCGGTGGGTGGCTCGACTCGCCAAGCCGACCCTTCCCAGGGCTTCGAGCGCTTCGGATTCGTCTGGAATCGAGTGGTAATACTGTGCCAGCATCACATTCTCCAGCGCGCTGAGATGCCCAATCAAGTGGAATTTCTGGAAAACCAGACCGATCTGTTCCCGGCGCACTCTGGTCAACTCGTTTTCGTTCATGGTGGCAAGGTTCAGCCCAGAGATTTCCACCACGCCAGACGTGGGGCGGTCCATACAGCCGATGAGATTCATGCAGGTTGTCTTGCCTGAACCGGACGGCCCGACAATCGACACCCACTGGCCAGATTTCACGTCCAGGTCGAGTGCGTCGAGCGCCTTCAGATCCCCATACGCCTTGGTCACCTTGTCCAAGTGCACCGCAAGAGCTTGTCCCTTACTGTCTCTGTCAATTGTCACATTGTTCATATCGTTCATCTTCATTCCTCCCGCAAGACTAGGGCTGGATCAATGGCTGCTGCACGGCTGACGGGATGACGGCTTGCCCCCCACGCCAGCACCATGGCAGCGACCACGCACACGAGGCCAAACCATCCGTTGAACCGTGCGCTTTGAGTAAATACCTGTTGACTGACCAGGTTAGCCAGGGCAAAACCTAGGACGACCCCCAACGTTCCGCCCAGAACCCCGAGCACAACGGCTTCCAGGATGAACTCCCGCTGGATCGCCTTGTTGCTCGCCCCCAACGCCATCCGCAAAGCGATTTCGACTCGGCGTTCGGTGACCACGGCCATCATCGTGGTCGAGATTCCGATGACGGTCAGTGTCAGCACAATCACCGACACGAGTACTAACAATGAACGCAGCATGGCTAATACCTGCGCTTCAGAGCTGGCCATACGCTGCACAGGGGAGGCGACGACCCCAGGTACATTCGCGTTGATGTGGTCGGCAAGCGCCGACAACTGGTCGCCTCCCAGGGCTATCGAGTACTCCGCCACATCGAACACGTCGCTGCGCCCGGTCAGGCTCGCCAAGTCCGCCTCATTGAGAACCACCAGCGCGTCCTCGTTGCCGCCAGCGGCGAAAATACCGCTGACTGTGACAGGGAGTTGATGATCAAGGTCAGCCCCTTCGAGAATTATTCGCTGACCCACCCGTAGCCCAATCCAGTCTGCGACATCGCGGCCAACCAAGGCTTCACCAAGCCGACTAGGCCATTCCCCATCCATATCCCAGAACCCCTTGATCGTCGTCGCCGAGGAAATATCGGTGCCGACAGCCAAGTAGGGCTGTGAGTTGATCCGGATGGTCTCGTAGCGGAACGCGGCCTGGGCGACGAGAGCATCGGCGGGAATCAGCGCCTGGGTCTCTTGGAGCAAGGCGGAATCCAACTCGGATTCGGGGCTGACCAGCAAGTTCGCGCCCAGACCGCGCAACTCTTGTTCGAGTTGACTGGGGACGTCAAGAGCCAGTGTGGCAAGGCAAAACATCGTGCTCGCCCCGATTGCGACAGCCAGCAACTCAACCAGCACACGTGAACGCCGACGGACCAGAGACGCCCTCAAGAGGCGAAAGCGCATCTTGTTACTTGCCCGATGGGTGCTGCGATTCATCTGCCTCACCGCCCGTGCAAGACATCTGCGGGTCGAAGTCGCAGAAGCTGGGAGACCGCTGGCAACGACCCTGCCAGCACGACTAGGACCACCAATACCGCAGTCAACCCCGCAACCGAAGCCCGAATCGAGATCCACGAACCGAAGACCACGTGCCCGATGACTTGTGACGCCGCGATGCCGAGTCCGTACCCCAGCGCACCGCCGAGTACTCCGACAACGCACATTTCGCTCAGTATCAGTCGCACGACAGCGCCATTGGTGGCACCGATTGCCTTCAGCAATCCGATTTCGGCGGAGCGTTCCAGGACGGAGGCAGTCACCAGATTGGCGATGCACAGCGCGGACGAGAGCAGTGCCAACGCGGTGACCAATACCATCAACGACTGGGTCTTGGTGAGGATGACCCCCTGTGTTTCCGTCACCAATCTCACCGGCTTGGCGACCGCACCGTCGATGACCTCTTCAATCTGATAAGCGATTGCCGAGGCGTACGCAGTGCAGTACCAGGTCTCCCAATCAGATACCGAAAGGCTGCCTGGGTTGCGGGCGGCCCGCCGGGCAAGATCATTGTCAGGAGTGGTCAGCGCCGATACCTCGATCCAGTCGACCTCTCCTTGCCGATCACTCAGTCGTTGGACCAGGGCCAGCGGAGCAATAATCTGCTCGTCTTCCTCCCCGCCAGAGTGGATGATTCCAGCAACCTGGAGTCGGGCCGATGAGCCATCAACACCCTTTACCTCGACGAAATCACCCAACCCCAAGCCAAGTCTCTCGGCTGCTGAGACGCCAACAAGGGCCATGTCTTCTTCTGCGTCAGCGATCCAACCGCCATCGATAGTCCACCACGCGCGCAAGCCGATCAGTCCGGCCACACTCATTTCGCCCGTGGGAAGTGACAACTCTTTGGCAAACCATGTCCCTACAAGGGTAATTGGCTCGCCATTCGCCTCGACCTCAACCGAAAGGTATGGGCTGAACTCCACAACATTGAAGGCCCAGAAGATGGTCTTGATATTGGCGACCTGAGCCTCGGACAACGGCTGGCCGGCCTCAATTCCCTCCATGTCGTAGAACTGGTCGAGAACCGCCGCTGACTTGGGGCGGACCACGATATTCGCTCCGTAGGTGCTGAGCTCGCGGCTGACTTTGTCCCCGATGTCGAACATGACTGCCAACATCGAGGTGGCAACGCACGCTCCTAGTGCTGTGGTCAAGGCGATGAGCACTTTCCCGGCCTTGCTAAAGCTCAAGGATCGGAAGAGCAAACGCACAAACATCGTGACCACTGACTACTCCTGCCCAGCGAACGGCTGACAATTGAACAAACTTCCTGTCATCCTGCGCGAAGTCGCAGGATCTAGGCTTGTCAGATGGATTCTGCGACTTCGCGCAGAATGACGATTGGCATAAGTCAGCGTGTTCATGACCCAAATCTCACGCGAAAACGCCGGACGCGGCTTCGAGATCGTCGAGGTCGACGCTCAGTTGGCCGTCGCTGATCTGGTGGTCGAGAGGTATGGGGTTGCATCCTCCCCGGAAGCCGATAGTGGCAATGTTCATGATGACATCACACAGCCGACAGATGATGTTGCCATCGCGTTCGTAATAGCCGGTGGAGCCGCAGATTTCGCAGGCGTCAAGACCCACCCCATAGGAGACCCCGTTGCGCATCACAACGATGAAACGTACTTCAACTCCGCTGGCAGTGGTGTAGGCGAACCTGTGCATATGACCATCGTTGACAGCTTCAAGCGGGATGATTGCCTGGTTGTTGCTGATGGTGAAGGGCTCAGGCTCGGACAGTTCCGGGGTGTACTCATTCAGCCACGCGCCGAGGGTGGCGGCGAGAATGATTGCTGCGATCCCTGCCAACCCCACCCAGGCGAAACGTATCTTGCGTAGGGCACGTGCCTTGGCCAACCGAGTCTGCGCGGCGTTTGCATCGGGAGAAATCGGGGGATGGGCATTGATCTTTAGACAGACAATGACCACAGCCGTCCCCAGGGTCGTCAGCGTGAAGAGGACGACACCTTGATGATTGACCGCCCACACGAGTGCCATGAAGACATCGTGGGAGAGTGTGATGAGGCGGCGGGAGAACATCACTTGGATGATCGTCACTGCCTGCCAGAATGCATAGACCAGGGTTCCGACTGTGAGCAGGAGGAGTACGAACCGACGCGAGAGGCTCTCGCCCGCCTTGGCAAGCGCGAACGCACTCAGGGCCAAGGTGGCTGCGCCCAGGATGAACCCCACCACGCGAAGCAGTGTCTCTGTAGAAAATGCTGGTTGCCCTGGAACCAGGAATGAGGTGAATTGGAGGAACGCTGCAGGCAGTGCGGCAAAGAGCACCAGCGCAGTCAGGGCAGAGCAGACGACTCGGGTAGGCAACTTGATGGAGTCAGGCAAGTCCTGGCCATTCACCGCTTCGACCGTCATTCTGCGCGAAGTCGCAGAATCTACCCTTGTCAGATGGATTCTGCGACGATGCGCAGAATGACGATACGCGCCAGTCAGTGGTCTCGTGGTTCCCACGAGACCCAGGACCAGCACTGCGCCCGTCACCAAAACGATGGCACTGGCGGAGCCCAAAGAGACAAGTTCACGGTTGATTCGAGTCGTCGTTTCCCGAAGGAACGTCAGTACAAGCGCGGCAAGGACCGCGAGAGCCACTCCCGATCCGAAGAACCGCCGAGTCGTGGCCAGCTCTCCAGACTCCCGCGTTTGGCTATCCGCAGAATCTACCCCGAACTGTGCTGTTTGCCATATCCACAAGAGGGATACCAGCAGCACAGCCGGGGCAGCATTCTGTGTCACGCCCACAAATTGCCCAAGCATGAAACTAGCGAATCCTCACCATTGACGAGGGACGTAGTCGAAGTCCCATGTCACAACAATCGGTTCGCTCCAGAAACGACCGGTCACGCCTGTCTCGGGGTCGACGTGGAGGACGGTCCCGGTGTCTTCTGGCGACTTGATGGAGAAGGTCACGATGTACGAACCGGCGTTTGGCAAGGCGATATTGGCGCCGTAGTGCGGGCCATCGGAGGCATTCATCGGCATGAACGTGCCTTCAGCGGCAACCTTCGATGTGGACGCATCGACAATACGGTAATCGACAGTGAGGCCAGGCACGAAGTCACCGACTCCGTAGCCGAGATCATTGCCTTCCG
>JAISJO010000014.1 GCA_031261485.1 Propionibacteriaceae bacterium
ATCGCCATCCGCCTCGCCTACAAGAAGGGCGGCAAGGTGTACGTCAGGGCCGGGGCGGGAATTGTGGCGGACTCAGTCGCCGAACGGGAGTTCGAGGAGACCATCAACAAAATGAAAGCCGTAGTCAACGCACTGGACAGCCAGTCTGCGCCAACTCCAGCCCCGCCAACTGTTTCATCTGGCCATCCGGAGCCCGATGCCGATGTCGCTGGGGAACCCGGTAGCGATGTCGCTCTGGAGCATGGTGTCGATGTCGTTCAGGAAGCCGACACCGACCCCGCTGGGGAGGATGCCCCATGATCGTCATCATTGACAACTACGACTCTTTCACCTACAACCTTTACCAAATGATCGGCCAGGTGAGCCCCGACCTTCAGGTCATCCGAAATGACGCCTTGACTGTCGAAGAATTGGCAGCGTTGGGGGCTTCCCATATCGTCTTGTCTCCTGGACCTGGGCATCCTCGTGACGCGGGAATCTGCATTGAGACCGTGGAGAAACTGGCCGGGAAGACTCCCATTCTGGGCGTGTGTCTGGGTCATCAAGCGATTTGTGAGGCGTATGGAGCCACAGTCAGCCACGCCAAGACCCTGATGCACGGCAAGTCATCCCCCGTAACCTCGGTCGTCGAGGACCCACTCTTTGCCGGATTGCCCACGGTATTCCAAGCGGCTCGATACCATTCTTTGGCAGCCGACCCAACGACCATGCCGGGCTGTCTCGTGGTTACCGCGACAGCCGACGATGGAGAGATCATGGCGGTACGTCACCGCGACCTGCCCGTCTTCGGGGTCCAGTTCCACCCCGAGTCCGTCCTCACCCCCTTGGGCCGGCAAATCCTGGCCAACTTCGCAGGTATAACTGTGTGAGCCAGCGCTCCGACTGTTCCCACTAGACTGAATCGCATAACGTGCCACAAGGAGAACCCGTGACTGAGCCATTGCATATTTCCGATGCTATTCGACAGGCCGTCAACCGCCAAGAGCTGTCCTATGAGCTGGCCGAGGCGGTCATGGACGAGATCATGGACGGCGACGCCACCCAGATCCAGATGGCGGCGTACTTGACCGCGATGAGCCTGAAGGGCGAGACCATCACCGAGATCACCGCGTCTGCGGCAGGCATGCGCAAACACTGCGTGCGTTTGCTGAACGATATGCCGGTACTGGAGATCGTGGGCACCGGCGGCGACCATTCCCATTCCTTCAACATTTCGACAACGTCTTCCCTTGTCATCTCGGCTGCCGGTGTACGGGTGGCCAAGCACGGCAACCGGGCTGCCACCTCCCTTTCTGGCGCGGCCGATGTTCTGGAGGCCTTGGGTGTCAAAATCGACGTCCCACCCGAGAAGAGCCTGGAGATTCTGGACAAGATCGGACTGTGCTTCCTTTTCGCGCAAAACTATCATTTGGCAATGAAGTATGTTGCTCCCGTGCGTCGGGAACTGGGGATCCGCACAATCTTCAACATCCTGGGGCCCCTGGTCAACCCTGCTGGTGCGGACATGGAACTGCTGGGGGTGTACGACGAGGACCTGGTCGAACCGCTGGCGAAGGTGCTGCACAACCTTGGGGTCAAGACCGCGTTGGTGGTGTACGGGCGTGACGGGCTCGATGAGATTTCGATGAGCGACACCACGGCTGTGTGCGAAGTCAGGGGTGGCGAGTTCAAGTTGTACACCCTCGACCCGCGCAAGTATGGCTTCGAGCTGTGTCGCAAGGAAGAGCTCGTCGGCGGAACCCCGCAGGAGAATGCGGTCATCACAAGGAGAATCCTGTCTGGAGAGCCGGGACCCAAGACCGATGCCGTCTTGCTGAACTCTGCTGCGGCCCTGTACTTGGCCCGCGAAGACCTGAGCTTGGCAGACGCAATCGAGGTTGCCCGCGAGACAATCTCTTCCGGCAAGGCCTTGGCCCAACTCGAACAGTTCATCGCCTTGACCAACGGTTAAGGAAGTGCTGATGATTATTCCTCCGGTCTGTCATCCTGCGCGAAGTCGCAGGATCTATGCTTCAGATGGATTCTGCGACTGCGCGCAGAATGACGAGGTCAGTTGGTCGGCGGTTCCCCAATCATGACGATTCTTGACACTTTGGCCGCCGAGGCACACCTGCGAGTGGAAGCGGACCTGGGCCATACCAGCTTGTCCGAGATGAAAGCTCGGGCCCTCGACACGTACGTGCTGCCGGGCTTCCCTCTTGAAGGGGCCTTGGCTGCTCCTCGCTTGTCCTTCATTTGTGAAGTAAAGAAAGCGTCACCGTCCAAGGGCCCGATTTCGCCCGACTTCCCCTACCTCCAGATTGCTCGGGAGTATGAAGAGGGCGGGGCCGACGCTATTTCTGTCCTGACAGAACCCAAGCATTTCCTCGGCTCGGACCGCTATCTGAGCGAAATCGCCGCTGAGGTCTCGATCCCGGTCTTGCGTAAGGACTTCACTGTTGATGCTTATCAGATCTATCAAGCACGGGCGCTTGGCGCATCGGCGGTTCTGCTGATTTGCTCGATTCTGACCGACGCCCAACTGTCTGAGTTTCTTGGCCTCGCCGATTCTCTGGGACTGTCTTGTCTGACGGAAGCTCACGATGCCGAGGAAGTCGAGCGAGCAGTAAGAGTGGGTGCGCGCATCATTGGGGTCAACAATCGCAATTTGCATGACTTCAGTGTTGATTCCTCGAACAGCGCCACTCTGCGGGAGCTCGTGCCTCGTGATCGGTTGTTCGTGTCAGAGTCCGGGGTGACCAGCCGGGAGGACGCCGCCCAAATTCAGGACATGGGCGCTGATGGGGTTCTCATCGGCGAAGCCTTGATGAGGGCGAGCGACCGGCGTAGTTATCTGAGGGAACTCGTGGATTGGGCCGACACTGCTATGGGTTCCCATTGCTATGGTTTCGGGCCCCTCAACTCGGGTCCCCCCACCTTCTACTCACCAGATATCAAGATCTGCGGAATCAGTCGCGATGAAGACATACCTGTTCTGAACGAGACCCTGCCGGAGTATGTCGGTTTCGTCTTTCATCCCGCATCCAGTCGGTACGTTGATCTTGAGACAGCGCTGTGTTTGCGCGGACTCCTTGACGAGCGGATCGAAACAGTCGGAGTCTTCGTGGATGAATCCCCCGAACGGATCGCCGAGGTTGTGGAATCAGGGGCAATTTCCATTGTCCAATTGCATGGGCACGAAGATGCGGACTACCTCGAAGACTTCTACCAATCGGTGCCTTCGGCCGAGGTAATCTGGGCCATCGGAGTGCGGGATGTTAGGTCCATCGTGGAGGTCGAAAGACTGGACATCTTCAAGCTGCTTCTCGACAATGAACGTGGTGGGTCGGGGGAGCCTTTCGACTGGGCCATACTCGGTGAGGCTCGGCGCATCGCTCACGCTCATCGTGTGCATCTGCCCTCGATTTGGTTGGGTGGAGGTCTCACCCCGGACAACGTGGCGGCGGCAGCGCGCCTGCGAGTGGATGTTGTGGATGTGAGCAGTGGTGTCGAGACCAACGGGCACAAAGACCCTGCGCTGATTCGGGCCTTCATCGCTGCGGCGCGTTCCGTCACCGATGCCCAAGTGTGCACCGAGACCGAACCCGTTTCTGTCCAACCCGAACTCCTCGACTCACCAGGAGGTGAATAATGAGTGGACGCTTCGGCATCCACGGGGGCCAGTACATCCCCGAGACACTCATGAACGAGATCCACGCCCTTGAGGCGGCGTACCTCAGGTGGAAGGACGACCCCGATTTCGTCCGCGAACTGGGCGATTTGCTGCGTGACTACGCCGGGCGCCCATCCCTGCTTTACTTCGCGGCCAACATGACCGCAGACCTAGGCGGCGCGAAAATCTATCTCAAACGCGAGGACCTCAACCACACCGGCTCACACAAAATCAACAATGTCCTTGGACAATGCCTCCTGGCGCAACGTATGGGCAAAACGCGAGTCATAGCTGAAACTGGGGCTGGCCAGCACGGTGTGGCAACCGCAACGGCAGCCGCTTTGCTCGGCATGGAGTGCGAGATTTTCATGGGCAAGGAGGACACCGAACGCCAGGTGCTCAATGTCTATCGGATGGAACTCCTCGGCGCGACAGTACACCCCGTCCTCTCTGGCACCCAGACCCTGAAAGACGCTGTCAACGAGACAATGCGCGAGTGGACCCGCCGGGTGGACGACACCCATTACGTCCTTGGCTCTGTCATGGGACCTCATCCTTTCCCGACCATGGTCCGCGATTTCCAAGCAGTCATCGGCCGCGAGGCCCGCCAGCAAATCCTGGAACGCGAGGGCAAACTCCCCGCAGCCGTCTTGGCGTGTGTGGGCGGGGGAAGCAACGCCATTGGCACTTTCCACGCCTTCATTCCAGACGAATCCGTCGCTCTCATCGGTTGCGAAGCGGCAGGGGTAGGAGTGGAGACCCCACGTACAGCCGCCACCATCGCCACGGGAAGCCTCGGGGTGTTTCACGGCATGAAGTCGTATTTCTGTCAGGATGACGCGGGCCAGATCGCCCCTGTCTACTCCATCTCGGCAGGCCTGGACTACCCTGGCATCGGGCCTGAACACGCCTGGCTCCACGACACTGGACGGGCGAGGTACGTTCCTGTGACCGACGAGGAAGCCGTGGATGCTTTCGAGTACTTGGCCCGCACAGAAGGGATCATCTGTGCCATCGAATCGGCTCACGCTCTGGCCTATGCCCGCCAACTCGCACCGACGATATCGCCTGGGGAGTCGATGGTCATCTGCCTGTCGGGACGCGGCGACAAGGACGTAGCAGCCATTGCCCGTTACCGAGGCAAGGATGTGGCGGAAGGATGACCATGGTGTACAACGAAACAGTCGGTTCTGCTGGCGTGACCGGGACCACCGCCTCGGCCGGGAAGGGTGCGTCTCCGAGGCCAATCGAAAACACCACGCCCCCGATTGACCGAATTGCCCAAGCGTTCCAGAGCAAAGCCTTCATCGCCTTCCTGACCGGCGGCGACCCGACCCTGGAGGACACTCGGCGCTACGTCAAGATTCTGGCCGAAGCGGGAGCTTCCCTTGTCGAAATTGGCATCCCGTTTTCCGACCCCATCGCCGAAGGCCCGGTCATCCAAGAGGCGAGCGCGAGAGCCTTGTCTTCCGCCACGGGGACAACTCCCGAGATGCTGTTTGAGCTTGTCAGGGCACTGCGTGAAGAGGATGGCCTGACGATTCCACTGGCCTTGATGACCTACCTCAACCCTGTCCACCACTATGGCTACGAAGAGTTCTTTGCCCGTGCTGCAGACGTCGGTGTCGACGCCCTCATTGTTCCGGACTTGCCTTTCGAGGAGCACGCCGAGGTGCTTCCTGCGGCGCAAGCGAACGGTGTCGCCTTGATTTCGATGATTGCCCCGACCTCATCCAGCCGTGCCCGCAAGATCGCGGCGAATGCCCAGGGCTTCATCTACCTGGTGAGTTCCCTCGGCGTCACCGGTGTGCGTTCAGAAATCACGACCGACATTGGCTCCATTGTGGACGAAATCCGCCAAGTCACGGATGTGCCCGTGGCCGTCGGCTTTGGTATCTCTACCCCGGCCCAGGCCGCGACCATGGCAGCCCAGGCTGATGGTGTCATTGTTGGTAGCGCGATTGTGAGACTCATCGCGGAGAACGGCTCGCACGCTGACGACGCACTTCGCACGTACGTCTCCGAGATGGTTAGCGCCCTTCCGCAGGAGTAGATCGCCATTCTGACAAAGGTGCCGGCTTTCGAAGTAGGTACAAAGTTGGCCTGATTTCGGCCTGTTTTCGGGCCAACTTTGCACCAAGTCCGACTCGGGACCTGAAATGTGAACCGTTGTGGCCAAAGTACACCCGAACAGCGAAGTGGCCCCGCCGAAACGAGGCCACTCACTTCCACCCGCGCAATCACACGTCAGTGTGCACATCCCCGCACAAGTGAACCTCAACCCCCATCGCCTGGAACATCGCAGCCTTTGCGACCAGTGCCTTGTCGGCGGTGGCGGCATCAGGAGCGTACGCGACGTTCAGGTGATTGGCCTTGTGGCGGGCCATAAGGTGGTCACGGTCGACCCCGTGCAGGATGGCGTTCATGATGGGCCACTCGGGGTTGGTCGAGTCGAGACGACGCTGTACCTCCTCGGGAGGCATCTCGATGCACGTCCCACGTCCCAGGTCGAGGTGGAGCTTTCCGCCTTGGATGAAGACACGACTCCAGACGATCTCGCCGGGCTTGGACACACCGGACAGAGTTCCACCACCGAGGGGGAAGAAGTAATACTGCTGTCGCATTGAGTAGGCCTTGTCGTACCCGCCCAGGTGCGATGCGGGGACGGAACCGGAGATTTCCAGCACCCAGACGAAATCCTCACCCCAGTCGTCGCCCCAGCGAACATCGTGGAGAGTCGTCGCAGGGTCGAGTCCCATCGCGTTCCACACCCTGTTCGTGACAAGGGCATCCACGGCCACTCCCTGGTCCACCTCGTTAGCGCAGGGAATCGCCACACCTTCGTACAACTCATGCGAACCGTCGCGACTCAAGACGGGAGGCCGGTCCACATTGTTGAGCAGTCCCTCCACCAGGTCAGAGGCGGCCACCATGTCCTTGAGGCCCTGCTGATACTGGATGCCCACCACATCCGCGCCGAAGTCGTCTGCCATGCGGACGGCCGCGATGTACATCTTCATCTGCTCGTGGACCTGCGCATCAGTGAGGCATTCCTTCTCGTCGCCTTCGTTGTCGATCAGGAACTTCATGCCCTTGGCGTCGAGCCACGCCTTTGTGGTGTCAGCTTCGTCGTCGGTGACTTTGCGCATTTCGGCGACCAGCGCCGATTGGGAGACACGCTCCTTGTAGATGCCGGTCGGGTTGAGGATTTCGTCGTCGATGAGTGCGTTGTACATGCCCATGCAGTACTCATCGAACATCATGACAATGGCCTTGTCGGCCTTCAGTTGAGCCGCCAGAGCCTCGCCCAGCGCCTTCTCAGCCGAATCAGGCAGGGCCGGCAAATCGCGGACGTGGGACTCGTCATGGGCAATCTTTCCCGTAGTCAGCCACTCATTGAGCTTTTCGCGCGCCCAATCATCGGTGAAGTCCTTGCTCCACAGGGCCGAGTGAGGCGTGCCCATCTTAGTCATCGAACCAGTCAGATTCAGCAAACCCACCAGACCAGGGAAGTCGCCAGCAAAGTTGGCGACAACGAGGATGGGACCTTCATGGTCGCGCAGGCCGTGGAGGAGATGGTGGGAATACTGCCAGACGGACTCCACCACAACCAGCGGCGCGTCCTTGGGGATGTTCTTGAAGACCTCCATGCCCTTGCGTTGGCAGTCGATGAAGCCATGGCCGGTCTTGGGGTCAATTCCGTGGGCTCGCTGCACCTTCCAGCCAGCCGCTTCGACGGCGGCGGTGAATTGTGCTTCGACCTCTTGTTGTTTCGACCATGTCTTGACATTGGTGGTGAGACGAAGGTCGCCGTTGGCGACGGTGTACACGGTCTTCGGTTCAGCCTTCGGGCGAACCGTGATCTGAGGGAATGTGTAAGTCATTCGTTGCTCCTTAGCGAAGGGCGGCTCCAATGCCGACCCCGTGGTTCTTACACTATGTTTTCATGAAATCGATTTCAGGGCAAGGGGGTTTTGAGCCCGTTATTCAGCACTTCCCTGCGCCTTGTAAATCATGTCAATTCCCGAACCCTCGCCACCAACAACGACCGGCAAAGTCACAGAACGGGCGGGGGCAGCGAGTCCATTGATTCGCTCAAGAAGCATCCTGGCTGCTTGGTGTCCCAGTTCCCGGGCAGGCAGGTGAGTGATGAGGACTCCGAGAGGGGCGAGAAGGATGAGGGGAAGTCCACCGAAAGAGACCACGCCCACAGTCGGAGGCAAGAGGCCACGTTCATTGAGCACACGCAGAGCAGCAGCTCCCAAACGGTTATTGGCGGCGAAAATGGCATCGGGAGGCTGAGGCAGGTCCATCAACAGTCGTACAGCCCGCTCGCCGTCCTCGACTGTGTACGCGGCGCGTATCCCCAAACATGGGTCAGGAGGGGCACCAGTGTGCTCCTGCACCGCCAAGGCCCAGCCAGCCATCCGCATGTCAGCAGTTTCCACACCATCCGGGCCAGTCACGCAGGCGATACGTTCGTACCCTGCGTCGTACAACAGACGTGTCGCGGAAGCGGAGGAGTCTTTGTTATCGGCAACGACAGTGTCCACTTCGTAACCGAGTGCATGGCGATCAGCACACACCACGGGCACACTGCGTTCCAGAGCCAAGTCGAGGTTAGTGCCGGGACTGGGCACAAGAATGACTCCCGCAACAGGTTCCGAGACGGCAACCCGCATGTACTCATGTTCCCGGACGGGGTCTTCATTGGTATTGCACAGCATGACCGAGAATCCGGCTTCGCGCGCGACATCCTCCACTGCGCGAGTCATGAGGGTAAAAAAGGGGTTCTCAATGTCCGGCACCATCATGGCGATGATTTCGGAGGAGTTGGTCCGCAGCCGTCGGGCGTTGCGGTTGGGCACAAAGTCGAGTTCACGAGCGGCCTCATGCACGGCATCTGCCCTAGCCTGGGCCACGTTGGCATGCCCGCTGAAGACGCGAGAAACAGTCGCAGGGCTCACGCCAGCGCGCTTGGCGACATCGTAGATAGTGACCATCGGAGTTCCCCACAATAGCAGGAGCGGTCAAGGCTCGGGTAGGGAGCGAAATAGATGGGACGGGGTGGACCCCAGATGGAATCCACCCCGCCTTGACAATCAGTAGTCAGAATCAGTCGTACAGCACAGCGGCGATCTTGGGATCGTCGATGTTGGTCTTGTCGTACCAATAGAAGCCCGTGTCGATGAACTTCGGCAGGGTCTTACCATCGATGGCATCCACTGCAGCCTGGACAACGGCAGCGCCCATGCCCACGGGATCCTGGGTGATAGCGCCATTCATCTCGCCCGAACGGATAGCGTCAAGTTGAGCCTTGCCGGAATCGAAACCGATGAGGACGATCTTGCCAGCCATGTTGGCTTCCTGGACACCCTTGAGGGCGCCAATGGCCGAGCCTTCGTTGGAGCCGAAGATGCCAGACAGGTCAGGGTTGGCCGTCATGATGGACTTGGCGATGTCAGCCGATTTGGCCTGGTCGCCGCCGCCGTACTGGGGCTCGAGAACGGTGACGTCAGGGCAGTATTCCTTCATACCTTCGAGGAAACCGTCACGACGGTCAGTACCAGACTTGGAAACCTGGTCGTGGACGATCAGAGCAACCTTGCCTTTGTTGCCGATGAGTTCGCACATGTGCTTTGCGCCTTCCTTGGCAGCGACCTTGTTGTCGGTTGCGGCTGTGGTCAGCGGGATGTCTGAATCGACGCCAGAGTCGAAGGCGATGACCGGGATTCCGGCGTCCTTGATCTTGGTGAGTGTGCCTGCGGCTGCTTGTGAGTCGAGAGCGGCGAACCCGATGGCAGCAGGCTTCTTGGCCAATGCGTTGTCGAGCATGGTCATTTGGGCTTCGACCTCGGATTCAGAGGCCGGGCCAATGAACTCGATTTCGACGCCCAACTCAGCAGCCCGAGCTTCTGCACCGGACTTCACGGCCTGCCAGAACTGATGCTGGAAGCCCTTGGATACGATGGAGATGAACGGCTTGTCCCCAGAGGCAGAACCACCGGTTGAGGTGCCGCCACCGTTGTCGTTCGAACATGACGCGAGCGACAAGCTCACCATCAGTGCGGCTACTACCGCGATTATCTTCCGCATACTATTTCTCCTTTGCTTGTTCTGCGGGTCTTTGTGCCGGGCAGGAATTGTTCCATACAATTCCCGTCAGGCGGGTCGGCGCACGGTGCGCCACTCAGCGAGCCTTGGCTTGCTTGTTGCGAAGTTGATCGATGAACACGACCACCACAATCACGGCCCCTAGGACAACGTTTTGCCACTGTTGGGGAAGCATGATGATTTGGAGGCCATTGTTGATGACGGAGATGATCAGGGCGCCGATGAGGGTGCCGATGATCGATCCCTTGCCACCAGCCAGTGAGGTTCCGCCAATGACGGTGGCTGCGATGGCTTGCATTTCATAGCCAGACCCTGTGGCGGGCTGAGCTGATCCGAGGCGAGCAGAGATCATGATGCCGCCCAGAGCGGTGAAAACGCCTGCGGTCGCATAGATGATGACTAGCCATTTTTTGACATTGATGCCCGACAGGGCGGTGGCCTCCTGGTTGGAGCCGATTGACACGTCATAGCGGCCCAGGATGGTCTTGTTGAAAACGATGTACGCGACCGCAGCCGCCAAGAGTAGGACGAAGATGGCGTTGGGGAAGCCGGGAATGATGGTTCCCGTGCTCAGCCACAGGTACGATCCCTGCTTGCCAGAATCGAAATAGATGGGGTGAACGTTGGAGACGACAAGGGCCAAGCCTTGGCAGATCATCATGGTGGCCAAAGTGGCAATGAATGGCGGTAGCCCTAAGACTGTGACCGCGATTCCATTGACGCATCCAAGGAACGCTCCAAAGAGCAGAGTCAGAATGATGCCGAGCCACACCGGCAGTCCCCAGGTCACCATGAAGGTCGCGGCCATGACTGCCGACAAAGCCATGCCGGTTCCGCAACTCAAGTCGATGCCAGCCGAGACGATGACCAGAGTCGCGCCCATTGCCAAACACCCGATGACGACCGCTGAGAACAAGATGTTGGTGATGTTGGAGTAGGTCGGGAACAGCGTCGGCCTTGCGATGGAAAAGGCCACGAAAATGACGAGCAGGCCAGCGAAGGCGAGCAACTGCTGGAGGCGCTGCTTCCACGCACTGGGCTTTTGCACAGGGAGTGCTTCGATGACTGACATCATTGTCCCTTCTCTTCTGCTCGCATCGTGGCGAGTTGCATGATGGATTCTTGGGTGGCCTCGTCAGCGCGCAAGGTCCCGGTGACCTGTCCGTCGTTCATCACAACGATGCGATGTGCCATGCGCAGAACTTCAGGCAATTCGGACGAAATCATGATGATGGACTTGCCTTCGCTGGCAAGTTGATTGAGCAGTTGGTAGATCTCTTCTTTCGCACCGACGTCGATACCACGAGTGGGTTCGTCGAAAATGAGAATGTCGCAGTCTTTGACGAGCCAGCGCGCGATGATGGTCTTCTGCTGGTTGCCGCCAGACAGATACTTGACAAGCTGGCTCACACTTGGCGTCTTGATCTTGAGTAGGTCCGTCGCATCTTGTGCGGCCGCTCTCATCGGACGGCGGCTCTCGAAAACCGAGCGAGAGAACTTGTCCTGGACAGATGAGATGACAACATTGTGCGTGAGGTCAAGATTGAGCATGAGGCCATATCTCTTGCGATCCTCGGAGAGGTACCCAATGCCGAGACGGGCTGCTTGGGCGGGCGAATGGATGACAACAGGGCGGCCGCGCACGATGATCTGGCCAGAGACGATGGGATCTGCTCCGATGATGGCACGGGCGGTCTCTGTGCGGCCAGCGCCCATGAGCCCTGCAAACCCCAGGATCTCGCCTTGGTAGAGGTCGAAGCAGACATCGCGCAGGAGTGACTTGGTTGTCAGGTTCGTCACACTCAAGATGGGCTCGCGGTCGTCACGTACATTGACCGGTCGCGCCGATGTGTCGATAGCCCGTCCCACCATGCCCGAAATGACCTCGTCAAGCGTCGTTTCCGCAGTATTCGTCGTGGAGATGTACGAGCCATCGCGGATGACGGTGATTCGATCAGTGATGAGCTTGAGTTCGGGCATACGGTGCGTGATGTACACCACACCAGTCTCAGGGGTGATGAAACGGCGAATGAGTGTGTGCAACTGGGCGACTTCGGCCTCATTGAGCGCTGACGTGGGCTCATCCATGATGAGGACTCTCGCGTCGAAAGACAGCGCCTTGGCGATCTCAACCATTTGCTGTTTTGCCACTGTGAGATTGGTCACGAGCGAGCGCGGGTCGAGGTCGAGTTCAAGGGTGTCAAGCAATTCTTGGGTGCGCCGTATCTGCGTGCCAGGTTTCGTGAAGACTTTGCCCGCCAGGGACTCACGCCCCAGCCAGATGTTCTCGGCCACGCTCAGGTGAGGCACGAGGTTGAGTTCCTGATGGATGATGGACAATCCGCGTTCCTCTGCCTCGCGCGGTGTCCGGACACGCAAGGGTTCCCCGTTCAGCCAGAAAGAGCCTTCTTCTTGGGTGTAAATGCCCGTCAAGAGCTTCATGAGAGTGGACTTGCCAGCGCCATTTTCGCCCACGAGACCCAGGACCTCGCCTTTGCGCAGGTCGAGTCTCATCCCACTGAGCGCCTTGACGCCAGGGAAAGACTTGTGTGCGTCCTCCACTTGGAGCAGGAGGGTCGGGTCATATTCCATTGCTCAACCTTGCTTTGTCTGGAAGCTCGAAGCGGGTGGAGGCAGAGCCTGGTCAGAGGGCACAGGGGTCACGCCTTTGAAGAACAGGGCATTGCCGTACACCCTGGTCTCGCCAGTGCGGATGATGAGCTCGGCCCGGGCGGCGCGCTCATAGAACGGGTATCTATCCAACAGGGTCACCTGATCGCGGGCGGGGTCTTCACGGGTTTCGCTGCTTGTCACAAGGGGTGCGTCGAGATGAGCAGCCGCGATGAGTTCTTCTTGGACGGGCAGCAATCCCTGATTTGGCCCCTGCATGAGGCCGAGTTGGAACGCCTCGAAACCATCAGGCACAAACACGGTGCGAATGGCCTGAAGGACGCGCGGGGAACTGAGTCCGGGCAGGTCCACGAGGTGTTTCCTGGCGAGTTTCGAGCCAGTGAAATGGGCGTCGGCGACGACGACCATGTCGCCATGGCCCATCTCGTCCAGAGCGCATAGCAACCGTCCTGTGAGGATCGGATCGATACCTGCGAGCACCTTTGCCTCCATATGAAATCGATTTCACGATTCTAGACAGAAGCGAGTGCCTTTGTCCACCACCGTTATGGAATTGTGACGTAAACCGGTTCTATGGAGGGTTGGCTGCTGACGCTGGGTGCGAGTTGATGCCCGAGTCGGAGAGTCGCTTCTTGGGCGGTACTGGAGAGCCGGGCCTGACTTCTTGAGCCAGTGGCACGAGGTGGGCGAGTTGCCGCCAGCATGCGTGATTGTCCGAACGTCTGGTCACCCCAGCACATTGTGCTGGTACCACCGATTGCCGCGATACCTCAGGCCGAAGATGAGGGCGCGCACGCCCCACTCGGTCATCCACACTGCCCATAAGCCGATGAGGCCGAAGCCCAGAGCGATGGAGACGATGTACCCCACACCCAGGCGGTACACCCACATGCTCGTGAGAGAACCAATGGTTGTGTACACGCCGTCTCCGGCGGAGCGCAGGGCTGCGGGGATGATGGCGGAGGCGGAGAAGAGCGCCGGGTATAAGACAATGCCCATGATGTACACAATCCACAAGACTGTGTACGTCTGCACGGGGGCATGATAGAAATACCGAATGGCAAGGGGGAACACGGGCAAGAGTAGGACATTGACGACGAGACAGGCAATCATGCCGGTGATGACGAAGGTGCGCGTGATCTTGCGGGCGAACGCGATGTCTCCGCGTCCCATGGACCGTCCGACGATGGGAACCAGAGCGGCAGACAGGGCCTGTGGTCCGATTTCGCCGATACGCATCCAGGAGGCGACGATGGCATGTGCGGCCATCTGATACGTGCCAAAACTGACAATGAAAGTCTGGACAACGAGTTTACCGCCATTGAAGAACAGGTCCTCGGCGATGAAGGGCAGGCTGAGGATGAACACTCGTGAAATGGACGTCCAGTCCAACGAGAATAGATAAGCCCGGCGCAAGTTAAGTTGGTCGCGGCGGCGGTGAAGGAGGTACACGGCCACGCTCGCGCCGATGTACTGGGACGCGATGACGGCGATGGCGAGGCCCTCAATCCCGAGGCCCAGCCACAGCACAAGAATGAGGTTGAAACAGATGTTGAGGCCGTTGGAAATGAGCGAGAGGGCGAGGGTGACCCGCGTACGCCCGATGCCACGCAGAATGCCGTTGGCGGCGATGATGAGCCCGCGACCAGGGTACGAGATGAGGTGGCCGAGGAAGAAGACATGGATGCCCGCCATCACATCTGCTTCGGCCCGACCGAACAGGGCAGTGGCCAAGGGCCGGTGGAAGATGATCAGGATCGTGGTGTAAACGACAACGACTCCCAGCAGTCCTTTGAGAGTGGCCGCCGCCATGCGTCCCATGCGCTCGCGGTCGGCTCGGCCGAAACTCTGGGAGACCATGACGGTCCCGCCCAGGGCGATGGCGATGAAGGTGCCGACGATGAGCCAGTGCAGTTGTGCGACGGTGGATACCGCTGAGATGGCCGCCGCTCCTGAACTGGAGATGATCGCGGTGTTGGCAACGTCCATGACTACCATGCACGCACCATCGATGACAAGGGGAATCAACAGGGCGAAGACTTGGGAATGGGTGAAATCCGGGCCGGAGAATTGGCGCAGAACACGCTCACGCAAGCTCAGGTGCGGTGATGGGGGCGGCACAGTCATTTCCTTGGTTCACTTGAACGCTACCATCGCGGGTGCGCGCAGGTCCCTACCTCGCCACACTTTGCCACAAAACAAGAGACGTATGCTCCAGGGATGACTGTCTGAAGGATGTCAGCACTTATCCGGTCGACTTCGACATCGGATTCGTAATGTTCGGGCGGATTGAGGACCGAAACTGGGACACGGCCTCCGCCGGAGGCAGCGGCGACCTCGGATTATCGGTAGTGCATTCCCTGAAATTTGGGGAATGCACTACCGCTTTTCCGAGATACTCAGGGTAGAGATGAGATGGATGCGGTCCTTGTGAAAGGACCGGAATGGGCTGCGATTGAAGTCAAACTGTCGTCGGTCCCCTCAGTGGTTGATGCGGGATCGACAGGATGGACCAGCTACGCGATGTACGGGGCTAGCGCGGGATCGATGGCGCCGCGCATGGGGCGACCTGTGAGGTACAGTTCCACGTCGTCGATTCCGCCGTGCCCCAGGGCGGTCAGTTCGCGGCCCAAGGAACCGGCCCAATGAGGGGTGAGCGTCACATTGGGGAGGGTCCATAGGGGGGAATCCGGCTCGGGGGGCTCGGGCCAGGTCACGTCGAGGACCGCATCAAAACGACCTGTGACAAGCTCTTTCACCAAGGCGTCCTGGTCGACGACGATACCTCGGGCGGTGTTGATGAAGGTCGCCCCATCGGGCACAAGGGCCAACAGGTCAGCGTTGATGAACCCGTGATTGTCGGGCGTGTCCCCGAGGTGGAGGCAGACCACATCAGCGGACATGGCCTCCTCAATCCTCGCCAAGCGCACGCCCAGTTCACCGGCCTGGCTCTCAGACACATACGGCGTGTGCAGAAGGACGTCCATCCCGAAAGGGCGCAGATACTCGATCAGGGCGTGGGCGACCTTGCCATACCCAATGAGGCCAACGCGAGCCCCAGGAACTCCGACCCCGTCTTCGAAGCTGAGTCCGTCGCCGAACGTGTCCAGGGCCCGAGTGGAATGGTACTCACGGGCCGCGCGGGGGACCTTCTTTGCGGCCAGCAGAATGTGGGCCAGGCAGTATTGGGCGACAGGAAGCGCGTTCAGACGAGCTTGTGAGGACACCTGGATGCCCCGCTCGTAGACCTCGGCAGGGACGAGACAGCGCACCGTGCCGCCACAATGGACAATGGCGCGCAGGCTGGGCATCCCGTCCAGGGCGTGAGCAGCCAACGGGGGAGTCCCCCAACCGGTGACCAGAACCTCTGCATCAGCCCTGACCGCGCCCTCGATGCCCCAGTCCAGGGGTTCGGCCATGACCTCGACTTCACCCAAAGACTGAAGCCTGCCCCAGTCGGCGTCGGTGAAGAACTCTTCACGCCAACGAGCAGGCATGGCGACCAGAATCTTCATTCCTCCGCTCCGCGCAACTCTGATTCGGGCAAGTAGTCTGCGAACACCTTTCGGGAGTTCGACCACACGACGCACAATGCTGGGCACATCACCAGTCCCAGTCCGATGGCTGGTCTGACCCAGGTGATACAGGCGATCATCACCAAGATAGCGACGGAGAACAGTGACCATCCAGCCTTACGGATAGACAAGTACAAACTTGCCTTGAGCACAGCGCGTCGTCCCAAATCGGGCCGTGCGGCCAAGCCGATCCAGGCGACCGACGCAGTGGCCAAACCGACGATAGCCAACATGGCTGCGACCGGGAGGGCCAACGAACCGTACCCCCATTGCTTCATGACCCATAGGTCGGCTGCGATGAGGGAGAAATACGCGGAGAAGAACAGGGCCACAGGCCACAGGCGTTTCCAGGAATCCCACCATGCGCGGAAGTATGTGCGAATGGCGGAGGTCGAGGTGTCGAGGAAGAAGGAGCGGAACACCGCGTACGTCCCCCACAGGGCTGGGGCGAGCAGAATCGAGGTCAGTCCCGCCCACGGCCACACCTCGCGCACATCGGCGAAAACGGCGAAGAACCAGAAGGGGGCAGCCGTCACCGCGATCATCAGATTCGTCATCAACATGATGTAGAAGACGCCTGTGATGGCGATGAAGGCTCCCGAGAATCCACGCATCGCCGCTTGTCAGCCCTTCATTCCCGAGGTTGCGATGCCTTCCACGAAGTACCGTTGCCCCAACATGAAGATGATGGCGATAGGTAGGACGGAGATGACCGCGCCCGTCATGATGAGCGCGTCTTGGGAGGCAGTCTGCGGGTCGCCCGCGAAGGTGTTCAGGCCCAACTGAATGGTGAACAAGTTGCGGTCGCGCAAGTACAGCAAGGGTCCGAGGAAGTCGTTCCAGGTGTTGACGAAAGTCAGCAAGGACAGGGACGCGATGGCAGGAACAGACAATGGCAGCATGATACGCCAATAGATCCCGTATTCACTCAGCCCGTCGATGCGCGCCGACTCGGACAACTCTTCAGGGATCGTCTCGTAGAACTGCTTCATGAGGAAGACGCCGAAGGCGCCAAAGGCTTGCAGGAGGATGATGGCCCACAAGGTGTTGGACAACCCCACTTTCGTCAGCAGGATGAACTGCGGGATCATGTACGCCTGCCACGGCACGGCGATAGTCGCCACATACCCAAGGAAGAGGGCGTTGCGGCCAGGGAACTTCACGCGCGCGAAGCCGTACGCGGCAAAAGAGCCGGTGAGGACTTGGAGGAAGGTGACGACCACGGCCAGGATGAGGGTGTTCTTCAGCCAGTTCGTCATCGAATAGCCGCCAGCCATGGAGTTCGAGAAAATACGGATGTAGTTCTCGGGATGCCAGGTCAGGGGCAGCCAACGGACAGGAACAGAGAAGACTTCGTTGTCGCGCTTGAATGAGGAGATGACCATCCAGAAGAAGGGGATGAGCATGGCGACCGAAGCCACGACGAGAAGGGCGTACAAGGCCACGCGCCCGATCCACCACGACGTGGACTTGTGGGTGTGGCGTTTCGCAATGACGCGGACCGCTTGTACGGTGGACACCACGTCTTCAGTCACAGAAGCGACCATGCCGGTGGGGTGGGCGTCACTCGGCGACGCAGGAGACGTGCTCACTTTTCGGCCCTCCTATTGACGAGGAACTGGATGATGGTGATGGTCAAGCAGATGAGGAACAGCGACACAGCCACGGCGGATGAGAAGCCGAAATCACCACCCGCGCCAGAGGTCCCGATGGCCGTTCGATAAATCAACTGGGAGAGCACAAGGGTTGCTTGGCCTGGGCCTCCTTCCGTCATGACCAAGATGAGATCAAAGACCTTGAACGAACCGATGGTCAACATGACGGTGACGAAGAATGTGGTGGGTCGCAGTCCAGGCCAGGTGACATTCCAGAATCGCTGCCACGAGTTGGCGCCGTCCATGCGCGCGGCTTCGTACAACTCGGGCGGAATGGTCTGAAGGCCTGCGAGGAAAAGCAACATGTAATAACCCATCTCGCGCCATGTCGCCACGATGATGACGGCGGGCATGGCGCCGGTGATGGGCGAGGCCCCCGTGGTCCAGCGCGGCAGGTTCTCGGCACTGACTCCCAGCCAACTCAGCATCTGGTCGATGGGGCCGTATTCAGGGGAGAACAGGAGGTTCCACACGACCGCGATGGCGACGATGGATGTGATGTAAGGGAAGAAGGCCGCTGTGCGGAAGAAAGCCACACCGCGCATTTTCTGGTTGAGCAAGAGGGCCAGAGCCAAAGAGATGACGAGCGTCAAGGGCATATGGATGATGGTGTAATACACGGTGTTCCACAGGGCGGTCCAGTAGGTGCCCTGGGTGAACATCGTCCTGTAGTTTTTCAGCCCCACGAACACCGGGTCGCCGAGCGCTCCCCACTTGGTGAAAGAGATGAAGATCAGAGCGGCGATGGGTATGAGGGTCAGCAGGGCGAAACCGACGAAGTTGGGGAGGATGAAGGTCCACCCCATGAGGGTGTTTCGCCGCCTCAGCGCACTCTTTCGCTTGGCGATGGTGCGTGTGGGTGCTGGTTGAACAGTAGTTGACATGACCCTCCTTGGTTGTCTCCGTATGTAGCCATTGTGTGTAGTGGGTCGAGGCGGGAGGAGTTGCGGAGCACGGGTGACGCTAGGTCACTTACGACTCAGGAATCGGCATTACTCCCTGGCTCTTCGTGGCGATGGAGTGAGACCGAAGCCTCACTCCACCAACCAACAATATCTAGCTGACTCCACCTTCGGAATGAGCCCTTGCGCCTGCATCGGCCAGAGCGGCATCAAGTGCTGTCGCTTCGGTCATGATGGCGGTGTGGGCCTCACCGAGGATTGTCTGCAGAGCGGCGATGTTCTCGCCGACCGGGTTCTCGGGCTTGACGATGTGAGTCGACAGCGCGAACTTGGACAGGTCGTCAGTGGGCATGCCCTTCTGAGCGAACAGCGTGGTGATGACGGACGGGTCAGCAGACGACGGGACGTTGCCGATACCTGCGAGAGCCTTGCCAGCATCAGCGGAAGCGATGTAAGCGAGGAATGCCTTGGCGGCTTCCAGCTTGTCAGCGCTGATCTTGGAGTTGATGGCCATGCCGGTCGGGCCACCGAAAGTCACCGGGTTGGAGGTGGTGGAGGCATCGACCTGAGGAGCGGGAGCAACGCCCCACGCGAATGTGTCAGCATCGCCGGAAGCCTGCTGAGCGGTGAGCGTGGCGAGGTACCACGAGCCCATGAGCATCATGGCAGCGTGCTGCTTGCCGAAAGATGCCTGATAGGTCAACTTGTTAGTTGTGATGGTGGCCAGGGTCTCCTGTGCACCAGCCTTCTGGAGGTCCAGAACGCGCTCGTAGTAGGGCTTCATGTAGGAGTAGTCACCGGAGAAGATGTCGCCAGCTTGCGCATTGGCGAAACCCTGGAGGGTGGACTGCCATGAGTGCTCGTAGGTGCCCTTGATCGCCTGGTCGTCGGGGGACTTCTCAGCGGCGAGCTTGGTGGTCAGTTCCTTGGCTGTGGCAGCGTACTGTTCCCACGTCCACTTGCCATCGGGAACAGGAATGCCCGCCTTGGCGAAGAGGTCCGTGTTGTAGAAGAGGATCCACGAGTCCATGCGGTACGGGGAGGCGTAGACCTTGCCGTCAACTGTGTAAGCGTCGACGCCGGCCACGTCCTTGGGGAGGCCAGCAGCGACATCGGAGACATCCTTCAGAGCGGACGACCATTGGTAAATAACCTTGGCTTCCTTGATCGGGACGAGATCAGGAGCGGCGCCTGCGCTCAGGTCAGCGAGCATCAACTCGCCGTACTTGGAGGGGTCGTATTCCTTGATATCAATCGTGTACTGAGGGTTCGCAGCGTGGAAGCCATCGGCGAGCAACTTGAACTCGGGGGTGGTGTCCAGAGACCAGCCAGCCATCGTCAGGGTGACCGGAGTCGGTGCAGCGGTGGTCTCGGCGGCGGTGGTTTCAGCGGTGGAGCCAGCGCCCGTGGGATCTCCACTGGACGTTCCGCAACCCGCCATGCCCAGGGCGAGGGCCCCAGCCATGGTCAGAATGGCAAGAGACTTGCCTGCTTTCATTGTCTTTCTCCTTTAAGAGAGGGTTCCTTGTGGGGAACCGGATGGGTGGTGGGGTCAGTTGAGGTTGTCCCCGTTTCTTGCTCCAGCCGAACAATGTGCTCGCTCACCTGTGCGTCTGGCCAGACGACATGAATCACGAGGTGGGTTTCGGTTGAGGCAATGTCCGCAGCGATGCGGGCATTCTCCCCGGGGTTGTCCTGAGGAGAAACTGTGGTGAGGCTGATAAGGACAGTGGTCCATTCGCCTGGGTTGGTGAGGAAATCAAGGTAAGGCACGGCCGAGGGTGTGCCGAGGGGTGAGGCTTCTTCGCGGAACTCCACACCAGGCTCTGCGAGGCCAGAGAGGGCGTAAACAGCGGAGTGCAAGGTTGCGGTTTCGGCGCGGGCCACACCTCGAGGGTCGATGCCTGACGTCGTGGAGGTGATCTCTTGGTCGGTCACGGGCCAGCCGCCGATGCGCAAGTGGACCTGTGCGTTCGGGTTATGAGAGGTGGAATCGAGTCCGGACGCGGTTGATTCCAGGCGGACGCACCGAACCTCCCATGGCCCCCTGACAAGGGAAATCACGGTGATATCACCGGCGAGCGCGGAGTCGCCGACGTACCCCGAGCCGTGGAGGAACTGCGTGGGAGCGGGATTGACCCAGTGCGCCTGTGCACGGGAGGCGGCTATGCCGACGCGAGGGGACAGGCTTGGGGTGGTGGATTCGGCGGATGTGCTTGGGTCACGGGGTTCGGCAGGGGAGGGGATTCCGTTTTCGACCCATGTTCCCAGCGGGGTGAAGCCTGTACGGTGACTCGCCCGGCCTTGTGCGTCGATGAGGCACACTGACTGGTCGACGGGTGTGTTCCATGCCTTGGCGTCGAGCAGGGGGAAGGTGGCGGTGGAATATCCCAAACGCGCGTACAAGGGTGAGTCGGCCCGGTCATCGCCAAGATGGGCGTGGTCGGTGCCGTGGTTGGTCAGGCGCACAATCCCTTGGGAGTTGGACAGGAGCCAGCCCGGCACGGGTATCGCCTTCACGAAGTCCCCGCCGTCAATAGGCAATGGTTCCTCGGTGGCTGTCCACACTGGATGGGTGGCGGGCAGGGCGAGGCCGAGCAGGCCCTTACATGCCCAATAGGGAGAGCCAGGCCCGGAATACGATTGAGCCAGTTTGCGCCACGGGCCGTACCAACCCATCGTCAGAATCCCGTCCTTGTCGGGGACGTTGTGCTCGGCGAAATGCTTGACCATGCCCGATGTCGCGCGTCTGACTTGGCCGGGTGTGAGGGAGTCAGAGCCTGTGTACGCGCCCATCCACAGGGCGGAGGCTTGTGCGAAACGATAAATGAGGGAACGGCCCTGGGCCATCATGGAGCCGTCAGGTCCGATGAGGTCGGCCGCATCGGTCAAGTAGGCGTCGAGGCGGGATTGGAAGAGGGGGCGAAGAAGCTGGGTTTCGGGGTCGTCGGGAAGCATGTCGCACCACAGGAGCGGGTACACCTGGAAGACCCAGCCGCAGTAGTAATCGAAGGTCCGGCCCTCGCCGTCGCGGTACCAGCCGTGATCGAGGTAACACGACTCGTTGAAGGCCAAGTCCTCTTCGAGGTCGTCCTTCGACCAGGGCCCGCCGACTGAGCGCATGAACTGTTGGACGATCAAGCGGAACCATACCCAATTGTTCTTGGGGTAAGGTGCATGGATCCACTCGGCGAAGTAGTCGATGATCTTGTTCTGCGTGGAGTCGTCGAAGGTGTCCCACAGATAGGGCCTTGTCAGGTGCAGAATGAGCGCCAGGGAGCAGGCTTCGACTTTGGCCTGGTCATGCTCGGACGGACGAACCCAGCGGCGTGAAATATCCAAGGTTGGGTCGGGGCCCGTGCGGAAACCTTCGGCGTACCATTGAAGTGGAGTTGTCTTGGTGGGGTCACCGGCGGCGAGCATCCCGGCTGCCAGGAGAGTGCGAGCGAAGCCTTCAGTGCCATCCACGTCGTGACCGTAGCCACCGACCGCACCAGGGAAGTGGATGCGGGCGTGGTTCTCAGAGCCGAAGTGTTGGGCCGTGGACACAAGGGTTTCAGCGAGGTCGACCCAATGGTCGCGGGTCCAGCCTGTCAGCGGCGACAAGGTGAAATCTAGTGGTACAACCATGTCGCCTCCTTTGCGCGCCTTTGCGGTGACTATCGACCCCGTATGCCCTACGTAACTCCATCCATGTGGTAACGTCAATCGAAACGCTCAATTCGAGCACACTCGAAAGCATACGGAAGCCAGGCTAACGGAATTGTTACGACACTTAGATAAAGTGACCGCAGAAGTTGGACCGGGGGAGTGATGGCACACAGTGTTATCGATGGTCAGTGGTTCCCAAAGGAGGGGCAATGACAGACACCACGCAATTCTCGGAAACGAGGCGGCGTCAGATCCTGGACGAGGTGAGGACGAGAGGGTCCGTGCGGGTCAACGAACTGGCCGAACAACTCGGTGTGAGCGAACCGACAGTACGCCGAGACATCAACATTCTCGACCATCAGGGCCTCGTCACCCGTGTACATGGGGGAGCTGTGACCAGACGGGTCTCCGACCGTGCGCTGATGGGTGGAGCGGCACCCCAACAGGTCAAGCAGAGGGCATTAGGCATTGTCACGCCCTCTATGGACTACTACTGGCCCACTGTGGTCAACGGTGTACAAGCGGCGGTCACCGCCAACCGAGGCCAGTTGATTCTGCGCGGCTCCTCATACTCGCTGGAAGACGACCGCGCGCAAGTTATGCGCTTGCTGGAGACTGGCCGAGTCGAAGGACTCATGGTCGCCCCCATGCCGCTCACGAGGGCAAGCAACGACATGTTCGGATGGCTCGACACGCTGCCATTGCCCGTGGTTCTGATGGAACGCACAGTCCCTCCCGAGGTCTTCGCCCAACGCTTGGAATTTGTGGCGACCGATCAGTATTACTCGGCTGACTTGGGTGTACGCCACTTCGCGGCGCTTGGCCACACCAAGATTGGGCTGCTCACCAACCTGGGCACGCCCCACCACGACGTCGCGCGCGAGGGGTGGCTGCAGAGTTGCCGCTCCTTGGGACTGGAGACGCGCGGAGTCGTGTGCGAAGACGCCCCGCGTTTCACGACGATGGACCGCGACCTCCTGCTCGATGGCATCATTGAACGGTGTCTGCGATCAGGGACGACAGCCCTCATTGTCCATGCTGACCGGGAAGCGATTGCCTTGCTGCAGCGGGTCCAGGACCTGGGGTTGTCCATTCCCGGCGACTTGGCCATCATCGCCCACGACGACGAGATAGCCTCCCTGTCGTCGCCCGCCCTGTCCGCGATACGCCCACCCAAGCGCCAGATTGGGGTCGAAGCGGCCAACCTCTTGTTTCGGCGTCTGGCGGATCAGAGTCTGCCCTTACACCATGTCCTGCTGTGTCCCGAACTCATCGTGCGGGAATCGTCCGGGCCACACAAGAGTCAGTGACGATCAGCACAGCAGTTGTGTTGGTATTGTCACCTCGCGCGACCGTCGGGGAGTCCGTGGTCGTTCGGAGTGGATCCTGCGACTTCGCGCAGGATGACGGGTGGGCGACTCTCGGAGAACCTGCTCATTGGGACTTTCGCACGGTCAAGGTCCCGGCATCGTCGGGGGTTCGGACTTCGGCAGGTTGTGAGAGAAGGAGTAACCCTCGTATCCACCGAAAACCACTTCGTGATGGGCGTAGCCCTGGATGGCATACACCCAATCGGGCGGTGAGGACGCCGTGGGGGAAGCAGTGGTGTCGGGGTTTGCGTACCAGTAGGACCAATAGGCTGCCTGGGGCGGGGTGTTCCGACAGGCCTCGGTGTACGACTCTTTGCCGGGAATCGGCACCTTTTGGTCGGGCGCGGGCAGATTGTCGAGGCGGCAGATGAATTGAGGAGCGGTGGCGACGGTGGTCACCGAGAGCCCAAGAGCGCCCAAGGCATCAGCCCCGGTCGCATGCTCCGGTAGGGAAAAGGCACACCCAACAAAGGGCTCGCGACCCAGGTCCGCGAAGTCGATGACGACGGTTACCGCGTTCGTGTCCCGCAGTGTGCAGGCTCCATCCCTACCTTGCGCCTGAGACTCTGTCGGCGAAGCGCTACACGCCGCTGTGGCAATGAGCAATGAGACGATGGCGAATCGGGCAAGACCCCGAGCGGCGCGCCTCCTATGAGACACGCCGCCAGGATACGACCGAAGAGGTCTCACTGCCTCCTCGATCTGACAATGAGCACCCCGCCAGCCACAACGATGACAAGCAGGACGAGCGAACCTGCGATCCAGGCCCAAGCAGGAATCCCGCCAATCAAGTCACTCGTGTTGGATTGCCCGGCATCAGAGGCTTGGTCGCTGGGTGTCGCGGATTGGCTCGGGTTTGTTTCAGTGCCGTGACTAGCGTTTCCAGAGGAGTTTGATTCGCCCATGAAGGAACAGACATTGCCCCCATCAGACTGTTCGACGCCGTGTTGGCCAACGACCGCATAATACAGTCCAGTCATCCCCTGTGCCGTGGAAGCCACAAGCGCTGACTCAGTGGCAGCATCCAACTGCGCAATAGGCGTCGAGAAAGTTGCCTTGTCGTAGGCGATAGCTCCAAGCGTGTCCGCGGGACCTCCGCAGCGGTACGTCAGCGAGAGGACAAAAGCGCGCGCCTTGTCGAGATTCGCTGAGGACGCCGGGACGACGAGGGCCCTGATGGAGGCGTTTAGGGCGGAGACCACCAGTCCAGTTGTGTTGGCATTGACGCCTGCCATGGGGGAGACGAAGCCACCGGACGAATCTTGGATACTGGCGAGATAGGCGGCTGCATTGTCTATGGTGGTGCCCGCTTTGGCCTGTGCGTTTGCTTGGAGCAGGCCGAGAACAGCGAGCGCGGTGGAGTCGGGGTCCACATCCTCACAACTGCCGGGAGAGAAGCCGAACCCGCCGAACCCAGGAGACGCCGTATCTGCGCAGGGCTGGGCCACGAGCCAGTCAATGGCCTTGTCAGGGATGGAATCCCCACCAGCGGCCAGCGCCATGAGGGCGTACCCCTGTCCGTAGGCGGAGGCCCAGTCGCCGATAGAGCCATCGTCGTGGATGGCCGATGTCAGGTCGGCGATGAGGTCACGAGTCCCCGCAGGGACGGGGAAAGTCGTGGGGTCGAGGTCGGTCAGGCGTAGAGACAAGACAGTCAGCGCAATGGCTGTGGCTTTGGCTCCGACTTCTTCCGGTGGTCCGATGAAGGCTTCGCCGGTGCCTAGGAGAGCTTGGGCGCTTGCTTTGGCCTGGTCCAGGTTGTAGCCAGCAGCGACGAGTGCTGCGATGGCGTACGTCGTGGTGGCGTAGGCAGGTTGTCCTTCACCATCCACGGCGAGACCGTCGTGTGCCTGGAGGTTACGTACAAGGAAGTCAGATGCCAATTCTTGATACCCGGCTTGAGGGTCCAGGAGTGGCGGAGTGGCGAAGGCTGTGGGGGTGCCAGCCAAGAAGAAGACTGCGGCTAATGCCACAACCAGCCCCCGAAGGGTTTTGCGCACGATGGCGTCTTTCTATGAGCGATCCAAGAGACTGTCCGTACATCTGTACGGACACCCCCGCAGACCTCGACGGATGGGAGTCGCTCAACATGCGTGGGTGCTCGGACTCGTCGCGCACACGCTGACATGTGCGAAACCTACCGTTGCGGGTCAGTGACGGGCTTGGACCGTCTTTCCCCACGAAGCGAGTATTCAATTATGTGACAACAGCCTAGCATGGCACTCTCGCGGGACGCCGAGGGGCCACCTTTTGTCTGGAGCCGGTTGGCGTAGAGTGAAACGCATGGACATTATCCAAGCAACAGCAGACGACATTGAAGCACTGATCCAGTTGCGACTGGACTTCATCAACGACTTCCACCCCCATGATGCGGACGACCTTGACCTCTTCAGAGAGCAACTAGCAACGTTCTTCCCTCCACGCATCGCATCGGGTCAGATCGTCGGAGTCCTAGGGTATGAGGATGGCCGCGTCGTCTCGGGGGCGCTGCTGGATGTCGCCGATGTGCCCGCTGACTGCGCTCGACCACACGGTAAGCGCGCAACCTTGTTCTGTGTCCATACTGACTCGGCCTGGCGAAAGCGCGGCTTCGGAGCCCAAATCGTGGCCGAAGCCATCAACATCTGCCGAGAGCTCGGATTGGACTGCATCGACCTAGAGGCCAGCAACGCCGGTCAAGGTGTGTACGCTGCCGCAGGGTTCGTCGTCGGAGATTGCCTCCCCATGCGTTTGGCGCTGTAGGACGCAGATATCGCTCAGGGAAGGATATGCCCCGCCGCCTGGTACAACTCGTACCACTCGTTGCGCGTCAACTCGATATCGGCACCGGCCGCTGCGTCCTTGACTCTCTGAGGAGTCGTGGTGCCGAGGACGACCTGCCAATTCGCAGGGTGACGCACAATCCACGCAGCGGCGATACCCTCAGGAGTCGCAGCATACTTGCTTGCCAGACGGTCCATGACCGCGTTCAGTTCCGTGTAATCGGGATTACCGATGAAAGGACCATTGAAGAAGCCAGCCTGGAAGGGCGACCATGCCTGGAGGGTGATGTCGTTGAGGCGACAGTAATCGACAATGCCATTGTCGCGGTCGATTGACTGATCGAGTGAGACCATATTCATTGCCGTGCCCTGGGCGATGATGGGTGCGTGCGTAATGGACAACTGCACCTGATTGACGACGAGCGGGCGCGTGACGTACTTCTTCAGCAGGGCGATCTGGCCAGGCGTGTGGTTGGAGACGCCAAAGTTGCGCACCTTCCCGGAGGCAGCCAGGTCATCGAATGCAGCCGCCACTTCCTCGGGCTCGACCAGCGCGTCAGGGCGATGCAGGAGAAGGATGTCGATGTAATCAGTCTTGAGCGCCTTGAGAGAGCCCTCGACCTGGCGGACGATGTGGTCATGGGAGAAGTCGAATGTCGTCACAGGCTCCCAGCGGTTGATGCCCGCCTTCGTCTGCAAGACGATTTCCTCGCGCTGGGACGACGTCAGATTGAGCGCGTCACCGAAACGCGCCTCACATTTGTGGTAGTCACCGCCGTACACATCAGCGTGATCGAAGAAGGTGATACCCGCGTCGCGCGCGGTCTGATAGAGGGTGCGAATCTCGTCGTCGGTCTTGTCGGTGATACGCATCTGGCCCGAGATGATGGTGGGGACGCTCAGGTTGGTGCCCGGCATGGAAAAGTACTTCATAGTTCTCCTTTGACTGTGGCTGTCATTCTAGTACCCAATTTGTTCAGTCATTGAACTTGTCCACGGCAGCGACCGATCAAGCCTCTGACAGGGCACACTGGCTCTGAACAAGCTAGCGCCGAGCGTCCTCCTATACACTCATATCCATGAGCACAGGCAAGGAACTGGCCGCCGAGAAGATGCGGGCCAAGGGCGTGGACGCCACAGCCGTCAAGATTTTCGAGAACTACTGGGACCACCTGGCGACAGGGGCGACCGGTATGATTCCTGAGGACACTATTACCCCTCTGACAACGCCAGACACTCTCGATGAAAACATGGTCGCCGACGATGACGACCTTGCCGCCCTGGAGTTGACTGTCCAAATCAAGCTCAATGGCGGGCTTGGAACCTCCATGGGATTGTCCGGCCCGAAGTCGCTGCTCCCTGTGGTGGATGGGCACACTTTCCTCGACATCATGGTGCGCCAAGTCTTGTACGCCCGGCATTGGTATGGTGCCCGCCTACCCCTGATATTCCTCGACTCGTTCAATACCCGCGAGACGACCCTGGAAGCGCTGAAGGCCTACCCGGACCTCGCCGTCGAGGACATACCTCTGGACATGATGCAGTCCGAGGAACCCAAGTTGCTGCAATCCGACCTCACACCGGCGACCTGGCCCGCCAATCCCGACCTGGAATGGTGCCCGCCCGGACATGGCGACCTTTACCCGACTCTCCTGGATTCCGGCATTCTCGATTTACTCATTGACAAGGGATTTCGGTATGCGTCAGTGTCCAACGGGGACAATCTCGGAGCGGCACCTTCCCCGGTCCTGGCCGGATGGTTCGCACGTACAGGCGCGCCTTTCGCCGCTGAAATCACCCTCCGTACGCCCATGGATGTCAAAGGCGGCCATCTGGCCACACGCAAGGCAGACGACCGACTCATCCTGCGCGAATCGGCACAAACTCCGCAAGACGAGTTGGTGTACTTCACCGATGCGTCGATCCATCCGTACGCCCACTGCAACAACCTCTGGTTCGACCTAGTCGCCCTTCGCGCCAAATTGGAGGAGACCGACGGCGTCCTCAACCTGCCACTGATTCGCAATTCCAAGACTGTGGACCCCACGGACGCCGACTCGCCAGCGGTATACCAGATTGAGTGTGCCATGGGGGCGGCCATCGAATCCTTCGAGGGTGCCACTGCCATTGCTGTTCCCCGTTCGCGGTTCCTCCCGGTCAAGACGACTAACGAGTTGACATTGTTACGTTCGGACGTGTTCGAGATGGGCGAGGACTTCATACCGCGCGCCACGACTTCCCCTCTGCCCGTGGTCGCCCTGCCGAAGGTGTACGCCAAGATGAACGACTACGAGGCGCGACTGCCTTACCCCTTGTCACTCAATGATTGCCGAACCTTGACTGTCGAAGGAGACTGGACCTTCGGCGAGCATGTCGATGTCATCGGCGATGTCGTCCTCGGCCCCGAGGGCGGGAAGATCGACGGTCGAGTGGAGTGAGACTGGCCCTCGTGAGCAAGCGCTGATTCTCGGGCGGTAGTGGGTCCCTCTCCACGCCTGAACGACTTCGCGCAACCAGGCAGTGGATGGGTATTTATCCCCATAGATGGACCTGCGCCGTGAAGCGAGAATTGTGTAGTAAGTTGTGGCATCAACTGAGGTGTGCACGACGGAAGCTTTCGAGGGGGATGACCGTGAGAAGGATGAACTGGCGCGGAGTCGCTTCGGTCGGATCCGTTGTTGCGTTGACGTGCGGACTGGTGGGTGCTGCGGTGGCCAGCGATGGTTTCCCCGTTGCCGAAATCGAACTGAATGACACCGGAGTATGGGTCGTGAACGGGTCGGCTGGATTCGTAGGGCGCTTCAACACTGACGCTGGGCTTCTCGACGGGGCGTCATTCGTCGACATGGATCGTTTTGATGTGATTCAAGAAGATGCCAACGTCTTTGTCCAGGACACGGACGCCGGATCCGTGGTCTCCCTCAATCCGTCTCAGTTGTCCTTGGGTCGTCCTGTGAAACTGGAGGCTGGCGCCACAGTCACCTTGGGTGGCGGTGTCGTGGGTGTGCTGATGCCATCGGCTGGGGTTTTCTGGAGGCTGGCGGCTGACGCACTGCCAGCATTCCAGGCTGACATGGAGGTCTTCCCTCCGACACTGGAGGGGCTGTCAAGCAACACTGTGGCGGTGACAGGGGTGGACGGATCGTCCTATGTGCTCAACCCGAGTCAGTCCAGTCTGACAACAGTCAGGGTGACAGACGCTGCGGCGGGTGTGACCGAGTCGACCGTGGAGGAATTGAAGGGGCTGGACCCGAATGGCACCTACTCGATGACAGTGGTGGGATCGACTCCGGTGGTCTGGTCGGCAATGGATCGTCAACTCTTTTTGGGGTCGAAGTCTGTGGTCGAGGTTCCAGAAACCGACAAGGATCCGACGGTTGCGTTGCAGCAGCCATCTGCCGGCGCCACCGCCGTGGTGTATTCAGTTCCGTCGGGGCTGGTTGTGCAGCCCCTGAACGGGTCAGCGGCCTCGATTCAGAGTGTGGATTCGGTCGGGGCGGTACCGACGGCGCCGGTTCAACTCAGCGGATGCATCTATGCGGTTTGGGGCTTCTCGGGCGATTTCGTGAGGGATTGTGTCGTGGAAGCGGATGACTCGGTGTCGAAAGTCGAGGATGTGGATCCAGGCGACACCCTGCGACTGCGTGTCAACAGAGGCCGCGTTGTGCTCAACGGAGTGAAGTCGGGTGGTGTCTGGCTTGTTGACGGAGCAATCGAGCGGAAAGACAATTGGGATATGTTCATGTTCGGCGGGGGTGGCGAAGTCGAAGAGGAATCGAAAGAGGACGTCGACGATTCGGTGCAGCCAGACCATGGCGAGGTGAACCACGCACCGCAGGCAGTCGATGATTCTTTCGGCGTCCGCGCGGGACGCTCAACCCTGCTCCCAGTGGTGGAGAACGACGTTGACGAGGACGGCGATCCACTGACGGTTGCGCTGGATGGTGAAGATCCTCAGGGGGTGACCCTCGGCCGGGTCTACGATGACTCGGTCTTCCAGATTGATGTGCCTGCTGGCGAGTCTGGACCAATCTCATTCTTCTACACGGCATCAGATGGGCGCGGAGGGGAGTCGAAGGCGCGAGTGTCAATCACGGTAGTCCCGGATGAGGAGAACTCGCCTCCAGCGGCGGTGCGTTCGACGATGCTGGCGGTGTCCACTGGGAAACAGGTGTCGAAGAATGTTTTGGTGGATTGGCGCGATCCTGATGGGGACACACTGTTCCTCGTGAAGGCTGTGCCTGAATCAGCCGAGGATGTGGCCCAGATTCTGCCGGACGGGTCGTTCATTTTCAAGGACGGGGGCGTGTCGATCGGTCTGAAGAAAGTGACGATAATAGTGTCCGATGGCAGGCAGGAAGTCTCGGGCGAGGTCATGGTGAGCGTGCTCCCTGGAGATAACCGCAAGCCGCAGGCCAACAATGATTTGGTGTCGGCAACGGTGGGCCAGTCGGTGACGGTCCTGCCCCTGCTGAATGATTCGGATCCAGATGGCGATCATTTGCAGTTGACATCCGTCTCGGACGATCCTCGGTGCGCGTTGGTGAAGGACTTCGAGGCGGGCAAGGTCACCGCGACGTGTTCCGAGGCTGGGTCGGTGTACCTGAGGTACACGGTGACCGATGGCCCATCACCAAACCAGGAAGGCTGGATTCGCATCAATGTCACCCCACCGGCCAGTCAGGATACGCCGCCAACGGCGGTTCCCGACACGGTGCTGGTGGCCTCCGGGCAGGACGCAATGGTGAAAGTTCTGGACAATGATGTCAATCCGCTGGGTTTCCCACTGGTGGTCACGGGTGTGTCGGGCACAAGCGGACTGCCGATTGATGTGGCGGTGGTTGACTACGAAAAGCTCAAGATTACCCACAGACAGGATTTCGCCGCCCCAGTGTCGTTCAGTTACACGGTCTCGAACGGGCGGTACTTCGCCACGTCAACAGTGACAGTGGTTCAGACTGAGGCGCCAGAGACAATTCTGCCGCCAAACGCTGCCGATGATGTGGTTCGGGTGCGAGCAGGTGACGTGGCGACTGTTCACGTCTTGAATAATGACACCCATCCCAACGGGATACCGCTGCGGCTACTGCCAGACCTTGTCGATGCGCCGGATCCTGATACGCAAGCCCTAGTCTTCACGTCGGGCAACACGGTCCGGGTGCATGCCCGTCAGACTCCTGGGGTCTACAGGGTGGCCTACCAGGTGGTGGGCACTCAGGGGATCGCCGAACCTGATACCGCTCAGGTGACGATTTACGTGACGGCTCCGCCCACCGACCAGGCAGGGAACCAAGCGCCGAAGCCGCTGGATGTCGAGGCTCGCACATTGGCGGGCAAGCCAGTCGTCATCCAGATCCCTCTGGACGGAATTGACCCTGACGGAGATGTCGTTTCGCTGCTCGGCATCGGCTCCGCCCCCATGCAGGGCGGCCAAGTGACCTCAGTTGGCCCGAGCACAATCACCTACGACCCAGGGAAACTGGTATTGGGCAAGGTCGAGTTCACCTACGTCGTGATAGATCGTCTCGGCCAGCGCGCCATAGGAACAATTGTGGTGTGCGTTGGTCCGGCCAGTGATGTGAATCGCCCGCCGGTGGCAGTGGCTGATGCGGTGGAAACCCGTCCAGGCAAGCTCATCCGCACTCCCGTGACGGCCAACGACTCGGACCCAGATGGCGACACTATTGCAGTGGTGAAGGCTGAGGCCTATGACGATGCTTTCCCGGTGGCGGTGGAGGACAACGAGATTGCGTTTACTGCTCCGGTCCAGGAGGGAGACTATTGGGTCACGTATGTGATCAGCGATGATCTGGGGCTAACCGCATCAGGAGTAGTGAGTGTGCATGTCGCGGCAGATGTGCCGCCTCTGAAGCCGGTCCCACAAGATGATCAGGCGGGGTACGCCGAGGTGTTGGCTCAGCCGCAGGTGGTGATCGAGTTCCTGAAGAATGACACTGACCCAGATGGCGATGTCGCTGAAGACGTGGTCGACTGGGATAGGGCTGGCTTCCCTGGCATCACTGTGTCCGGACGAGTGATGACTGTCCCGGTCGCAGACACTCTGCAGATCATTGATTACTGGCTCACCGATCCCGATGGCGGTATTGGGCGTGCTTTTGTGATTGTGCCGGGAGTACAGGAGATCTCTCCGCAGTTGACCTTTGGTGTGTCTCCGATCATGGTCAAGGGCGGGGAGTCTGTGTCATTTGAGTTGAGCGACTACGTGAGTGTACGTCCTGACAGAACGCCCCGAGTCGTGCAGAAAAACACTGTGACAACCTGGAATGGTTCTATCACTGTGGATTCGGTCACTCGGCTGACATTCGGAGCCCCTTGGACTGATGTGGCCGACAAGGGGTCCATATCGGTCGAGGTGACCGATGGGGAGTCGCTGGAGGATGAGTCTGGTTTGTCCGCAGTCGTGACAATTCCGGTAGTGATCCTACCAAGCGAACAGACTAATCATCCGCCGACTGTGCGCGGTTCAGAGATTTCCGTGGAGGTGGGGGGCGAGGCCAGCCTCAACATGGCACCCTTGGCCTCCGACCCGGACGCGGGCGACACACTGCGGTTCGCCATAGCAGCGGTCCCGGAAACAAATGGTGTCACGGCGAGTCTGGCTGGTCCGACCTTGAGCGTCAAGGCCTCCAGTTCCGCGACGCAGGGCACGGACCGTGTGGTGGTGTCGGTCACGGATGGGAAATCCGACTCCGTGTCATCTCAGATCACGATCAGGATTGTGGCTTCGACGAGGCCGTTGCCGATGGCGCGTGATGATGAGATGACTGACGCGCACCAAGGGCAGACCTATTGCATCGATGTGACAAGCAATGATGCGAACCCGTTCCCCGAGACTGAGCTGAGTGTCACTGCGGCGACTCTGGAGTCGGGCAGCGGTTCGGTCCAGATCGGCTGTGATGGGAAAGAGAACTCTGTTGCTGTGACCCCGGCCGGTGACTTTTTCGGCGCCATGGTCGTCGTGTACACGATCCAGGATGCGACCCATGACGCATCTCGGCAGGGGCAGGCGCGGATCCAGTTGACGGTGAAAGGTCGGCCCGCTGCCCCAGCCGGACTACATATCGAGCAGGTTGGGAACCAGGTGGTGATACTGTCGTGGTCACCATCAGACAACCACGGCTCTCCCATCACTAGCTACACAGTGTCAAGTGTCCCGGTGGCAGGACCATGGACATGTGGCACTGCGACATTGTGTCAACTGACCGGATTGACGAACAATGTGACCTACACATTCACGGTCAAGGCGACGAACGCCGTTGGGGATTCCGACCCGTCCTTGGCATCTGCGGAAGCCCGTCCGGATGTGATCCCGAACCATCCAGCGCCTCCAACACTGGACTTCGGAGATCAACGACTCTTGGTGTCGTGGGTCAATCCAGGCTCGGAAGGCTCTCCTGTGACGAGCTACAATCTGCGCATCTCTCCGGCGCCGCAATCTGGGCAGACTGAAATCATCGGGGTGACTGGAACGAGCTACTTGTGGACAGGCTTGGACAACGGCACTCCATACCAGATCAAAGTGTGTGCGGTTAACGCTGCGCAGGGGGTGTGCTCCGAGGATTCGCACTGGTCGACCTATTCCAAGCCGGAGACTCCGGCCAGACCACCCGACGCGCCGTATCAACTGAGCGTCGCGAGGCTTTCGCCGATTGGCGACGAAGCTCGGGCGGAGATTTGTTGGCACGCTCCCCTCAGTGATGGTGGGTCCGCTATCACGAGCTACACTGTCAAGTCTTCTCAAGACTTCACATACGCCGTCACAGATGGAACAACATGTAGGATTGTCGCTGTAGCGTACAACGAGACAAACGTCACGTTCAGTGTTGCGGCCCGCAACAAGGCGGGCATAAGCAACTATTCGTCCGCCTCCAATCCATTCCGGGCATTCGTCCCGCCGGGAGCAGTGTCGGATGTCACCAAGGTAGACTCGGACAATTCTTGTGTTCTGCATTTCGGTCCCGCGTCCCTGAACGGCGCCAAGTCAATGGAAGTGGCCTACCATTGGCGAGCCAACAATAAGTCCTCGGGGTCTTTCGGCACCGCCACTTCGGGGACGGCCACCGGACTGCCGAACAATTGGAAGTACACCATCTATGTGAAAGCTGTCACCACCGTACAAGGCCAATCCTATGAAGGGCCAGAGGTCTCGGTCAGCGACTGCGAACCCTACGGACTGCCCATCACGCCAGTAGCGGGAGCGTCCAAGTCCAGCGACGCCAACTCAAGTGCGGTCACCTTGTCTTGGACCATGCCCCCCCGGAATGGACGCGACGTTTATCTCGAAGTCAACGTCGACAATGAAGGATGGGTCCACCAAGACGAATCTGAATCCACGACCCGCGACAGTGGTTGGGGTGGCCTCCATACCATCTCAGTCCGTGCCGTAGACGTGACTGGACAAGTCAGCGCCGAAGCCTCCGCCCAAGCAAATGGCAACACCCCACCCAAGAGTCCAGCAGTGCAATTGCGCCTTGGCGCACCTCGCACCCCAACGGGGCGGTTCTTGGAGGTGAAGCTGACGGATTTCAACAGCAACACCGTTGTTAGTTGCCGATGGTCCGTTACGGCCGCCAACGGCGGTGATCGATGGTTCACGATTGCAGTCGATGGCAGTGGAAATCACGATTGGACGCGGGTCTTGGTTGGTGTTGTCAACGACGCCGACTCCAACAGGTCCTACGCATGGACATCGTATCCCGCAAGTTCGGAAGTCGTCATGTGCCGGTTCGATAGTTCTACTGAGGTCTGGAGTCCGTAGTCAGCGGTGCAAAGAGAAAGCAGAAAACACTCATGTCAATGTCCCACGATGAGGCCCAGTGGTTCTCCACGGCCTTTGACCAGATTGTGTCTACCATCAGCCAGGCTCTGCTGGGCAAGGAGCACGTCATCCGCCTGACTGTGGCTGCGATGCTTGCTGAAGGCCACATCCTGTTGGAAGACGCCCCCGGAACCGGCAAGACTTCTCTAGCCAGGGCCCTGGCTGCGACGGTTTCAGGCAGTGACAAGCGCATCCAGTTCACGCCCGATCTCCTGCCAACCGATGTGACCGGTGTGACTGTCTATGATCAGCGCAAGGGAGACTTCGACTTCCGGCCGGGCCCGATCTTTGCCTCCATCGTGTTGGCCGATGAGATCAACCGCGCCTCACCCAAGACCCAATCGGCTCTGCTTGAGGTCATGGAGGAGGGCCATGTGACGGTGGATGGGATCACCCGTCCGGTGGGTCGCCCCTTCATGGTTATCGCCACGCAGAATCCCATCGAACAGGCGGGCACGTACCGTCTGCCCGAGGCGCAGCTGGATCGTTTCCTGATGAAAACCTCGATCGGCTACCCAGACCGAGCCAGCACGGTGGAAATCATCTCGGGGGCGGCTGTGAAGAACAGGGCGGCGTCCATCGCTCCCATCATCACAACCCAGGCGGTGGCTGGCATGGCCGATTTGGCCTCGACAGCTCTCGTTCCCGATTCTGTCCTGGAATACATCGCCGAACTGACGGAAAAGACCCGAAGCACCCATGAGACTCGGATTGGAGTCTCGGTCAGAGGTGCCTTGGCTATGACTCGCGTCGCCAAGGTCTGGGCCGCTTCCCAGGGGCGGGAGTTTGTCCTGCCGGACGACATCAAAGACCTGGCTGCCCCGGTGTGGACTCACCGATTCGTCCTCGACCCGGAGGCTGAGTTCGCCGGCGCGACTGCCGAGAAGATCGTGGCGCGAGTCATCGCAGAGACGCCGGTGCCGACTGTCGGCAGGGCCCAAGGATGAGCGCTGCGTCCGCTCCTGTGACGACGAAGCCCGGCAGGCTCACCAGCCGAAAGGGCTCCGCTCAGGTTGGTGCGCCATTGCCGGCAAAACCAGGCGGCGGGCGTACGCCTGGTCGCGCAGCGGTGGAGTCTCTAAGCGAAGTGGCGGGCCGAACGAAGAAGGCCCTCGGGTCCTGGACGCGATGGACTCGACCCCACCTCGACAAGACGATGGTTTGGTGGGAACGGCTGCACACTCTCACTGCGCCACTGCGGACGCGGGTGATGCCGTACATTCAGATCATCCACCCACCCGGATGGGCATGTCTTGGTCTCGCCGTAGCGTCGGGCGTTGTCGGGCGAATCCTGGGGTGGAAGGAACTGGCAGCATTGGCTATATTCCTTGGCGTGGTGCTGGTTGTGGCCGTCTTCTTCACCATCGGGCGATCCACCTATTCCGTCGACCTTGACATGGGCCGTCTGCGGGTCAGCGTGGGCTCTCAGACCTTCGCTGGGCTGACCATCTCCAACGATTCGGACAAACCTCTGTTGCCCTGCCTCTTCTTGGTTCCAGTGGGCAAGGCGCTCGCCAATTTCCATGTTCCCCGCCTAGCCGGGCGGGCAACTTTCGAGGAGTCTTTCGCTATCGACACCTCTCGGAGGCAGGTGATTCCGCTTGGCCCAGTGCGCTCTGCGCGCGGCGACCCTTTGGGACTGCTGAGTCGAGAGACACGCTGGACACAGGTGAAAGAGCTATTCGTCCATCCCGTGACAGTCTCGCTGGCCAACTCATCAGCGGGGTTCCTAAAAGACCTTGAGGGCAAGCCCACCGACACTCTTTCATCCTCAGACATCGCTTTTCACGCTCTGCGTGACTACGTGGTCGGCGACGACTTGCGCCACATCCACTGGAAGACATCCGCCAGGATTGGCAAACTCATGGTCCGACAGTTCGAAGAGACCCGGCGTTCGCATCTCGTTGTCGCGCTATCCACTTCGGCGCGGGATTGGGAGGACGAAGCGAGCTTTGAACTAGGTATCTGCGTCGCAGCCTCTCTCGGCCAACAGGCTATCCGCGAGGAGAAGGACCTGACCGTCCAGACTCCAGTTCGGCGACTCCGCACGGACACAGGGATGAGAATGATGGACGATTTCACCCGTCTGGAGTTCACTGAGTCTTCCATACCCATTGAGCAGGTGGCTTTGGAAGCCACAGCCGCCGCTCCAGACGCTTCTGTGGCAATGATTGTCGTCGGAGGCAACGTCGAGCTATCCCGTCTTCATCGCGCCGCGTCGCGGTTCCCAGTCGATGCGTTCACTGTGGTTGTGCGCTGCGCTTGTGGTGAGGACCTTGCCCGAGCCGCGATAGGGGCGACTCCTGTGCTCAACATCGGTCGGCTGGAAGACCTGCCGCGTGCGGTCAGATCCTTGGGGGCATGATGGCCAGGAAACAAGCATCCAAGAATCCGTTGATGACTTCATCCATGGCCATCGACGGGACCGTAGTGGCTATTCTGCTCTGCATGGGACTGGCTGGGTTCTGGCCGGTGTTCGGCGGGTCGGGCTTCCTCCGTCCCGCACTTGTCGGACTGGTGGTTGGCGCTGTGGTGGCCTGGCTCGGCTATTGGAGGAAATGGGCAACGATCACGGTGGCCGTCGCAGTCGTCGTCGCTTACTTCCTTTTCGCTACGGTAGGGGCCTTGTGGACTCGAGGGGTACTGGGCTTTATCCCCAACCTTGACACGTTGAAATGGATGGTCTTTGGCTCGGTCCAGGTTTGGCGGCAGTTCGTCACAGCGTCGACCCCTCTCGGGAGTTTCTTCGGGTTTGCCCTGGTTCCTTTCATGATCGCACTCCTGGGTTCGGTGACTGCCATGACCGCAGTGTGGCGCGCCAAGAGGGCCCAGCTTTCTCTTGTCCCCATTGTCGTGACGCTGATGTTCGTTATCGCCTTGGGCACCTCCCAGCCCTTCTTCCCCGTTGTCCAAACTCTTGTGGGTGTCGTGTTGGCGCTGGTCTGGCTCAATTGGCGGGCACGACATGCGCGCATCAATGTGGAGACGGCCCAGAAATCATCCATTTCTAGTCTTGTGCACTGGCGGGGCGTGGGCATTCTGCTCGGTGTGACAGCGGTGGCCACCGCGTTGGCAACTCCCTATGTCAGCGCCACATTTGACCGTGACGTCATCCGCAGCCACGTCGTTCCTCCGCTGGACATGCAGCAATACCCATCTCCGCTCATCTCTTTCCGTCCCCTCGTTGATGACAAGGCCGACACCGAACTTTTCACCGTCACTGGTTGGCAAAGCGCGCCCGGCTATCGACTGCGACTGGCCGTCATGGATGATTTCGACGGGATGGTCTACAACGTCGGAAGTGCCTCGGGTTCGTCCAGATACGACCGGGTGGGCACTGAGCTGGGGTCTCCTGGTCGCCGCACTTTCGAGGGAACGCCCGCACAACTCCACATTGAGGTCCAGGAATACTCTGGTGTCTGGGTGCCCGACTTGTCCGCCATGACATCGGCCGCTTTCTTGGGGCCGCGCAGCGACGCCCTGACTCAAGGGCTTTACTACAACCCTGTGTCTGACGCCTTGGTTGACACCGCAGGGTTGTGGCCGGGCGATGCCTATGAGATCAGCGCCGTCATTGCCAGCATTGAGCCCGACGTGACCACGTCGGTGGCGAGTGCCAGGCTGCCAGAACCGCAATGGGTGCCGGAATCAGTCCCTGATCTGGCCACCCGATGGGCGAGTGGCGAGTCGACTGTCTTCGGTCAGATTAGCGCCATTGTCCATAGTCTGAACTCAACAGGCTTCTTTTCGCATGGCCTGGAGACTCAGGAGCCATCGAAGCCGGGGCATTCCGCCGCACGCATCGCGGAGATGTTGACTGACCCTGACCGGATGGTCGGTGACGACGAGCAGTACGCCGTGGCCTGTGCGTTGATGCTCAGAGAACTCGGCATTCCAGCTCGTGTTGTGATGGGGTTCTATCCTGATGACCAGTCGGATATCGATGCAGATGTGTGGACAGTCACCGGATCGGATACCCACGCCTGGGTTGAGGTCCCCTTCGACGGGGTCGGATGGTTTGCCTTCTTCCCTACTCCGGACAAGAACCAGGTGCCACAACAGGAGACTCAGCAATCCAAGTCCAAGCCCAAGCCCCAAGTGCTTCAACCTCCGCCGCCTGCCAACGGTCAAGAAGACGAGATGACAAAGGGCGGCGACCCTAATCGAGAAGATGAAGAAGAGGAGAAAGACGACACTGCCTTCCCTTGGGGTTTGGTTCTGTCAATCTCAGCGGCCATCGTCCTACCTCTGGTTCTTCTCTTCGGCCCTGCCTTGGTCATTGTCGGGCTCAAGAAGAGAAGGAGTTCGACTCGTCAGAAGGAGAACGACATCCTCCAGCGGGTGGCAGGAGGATGGCAAGAAGTCTTGGACAAAGCGGTGGACATGGGGATCGTCATGCCGAAGTCCGCAACTCGGCGGGAAGCCAGTAGAATCCTTGAAAAGCGGTGGGGAATTGGGCCTCTGACACCTTTGGCGCAGGAAGCCGATCGGAGTTGTTTCGGTTCAGTCTCCCCAACCACAGAAGAAGCCGACAACTATTGGAAGAAGGTGCATCAGGTCTCTGACCAGGTGAGCGGGAAGCTGTCACGTTGGCAGAGGATCAAGAGTCGGTTATCTCTACGGTCGCTGCTTCCCAACCCTCAACCGACAGTCGATATGGAGGCTCTGGAATGACTGATCCACGACGATGTCCAGCCTGCGGTTCCAGCGTCGCGGCCGGCCTTCAGGTGTGCCCGACTTGTCAAAGCGCCATGCCACCAGGCCAGCCTGGCCAAGTCCTGATTTCTTTTGTTCCAGGTATGAAGGCGGACGGGCAAGTTGCTTCACCGTATGCTCCGCCTATTCCGGTCGCTCCTCCAGTTGCGGAGCCATCTTTGCCGCCGTTCAAGGCGTCTGTGCCTGCGTATCCACCGCCCCCGCCTCCACCCGGCTGGACTGGTCCTTTCCTTGGTGGGGCATCTACCGCGCCCGCCCAGCGGCGTGTTCCGGCTTCAGGTCCGGCTATGGCGGTCGACTTGGTTTTCGACACAGGTCAGCGAGTGCGCGTCAGTGGCCCAGGTCTTTTGGGCCGCAACCCCCAAAGTGCGGACCCACATGTGGTGTGTACGGCCGTAGAAGACCCTGACATGTCCATATCGAAGACACACCTGGAGGTTGGTGTCGACGTGCAAGGATTCTGGGTAAGAGACAGGGGATCGACCAACGGATCTGCCCTCCTCGATAACTCCGGACAGCCTCGTAGGTTGGAGGCTGGAGTCAGCGTCCATCCCAAGATTGGGGACATCGTGACCATGGGGCACCGTCGTTTCCGCGTTGATGAAGCGAGATTGGGATGACACTGCAACTTGGTCTCGAGGTCGGGGCGAAGACAACAGCCGGTCCCAAGCGCCCCACCAACGAAGACTCCGTCGTCGCCACACCTCCAGTCTTTCTTGTCGCGGACGGTATGGGAGGCCACGACGCTGGCGAGAGGGCGAGCGCGATTGTGGCGCAGGAGATGGCTCGACTGCACGGGAAGCCAGACATCAGAGAGGTCCATGACGCTTTGCACAGGGCATGCCTGGCCATCAACTCCCTGGAAGGCAGAGCCGCCCATCAGGCGGGCACGACAGTGGCGGGCATGGTCATGACTGAGCAGGGCGGTGCTCCATACTGGCTGGTCATCAATCTGGGCGACTCCCGTACCTATCGCGCGTCCGGGGGTGTCGTGGAACAAATCTCGGTCGATCACTCCGAAGTGCAGGAGCTCGTCGCGGCGGGCCGCATCACCGAGTCAGAAGCCCGCACACACCCGAAGCGGAACGTCGTTACCAGAGTGTTGGGCGCAGGCACTGTGGAACAGCCGGACTACTGGCTCCTTTCCGCCGGAGACGCTGAGAGATGGATGATTTGCTCGGATGGTCTGACATCGGAAGTCAGTCAGACACAAATCGAGGCAGCGCTGCTGGCCCCCATGCCGCCTCAAGAGGTCGTGGATGGTCTTGTCTCCAGCGCTCTTGCTGCTGGGGGTCACGACAACGTATCGGTCATCGTCGTGGACGTGCATTACTTGCAAGAGGCTGGATACGACGTTACTGTGAACTGGCCAGACCACACCAAAGTCGGCTTTGCGTTGGACGGGCCGACTTCGTCGTGGGACCCATCCTGGAAGGAGCAATACTATGAAGTATAGGCCCGGGAAATGGTACACACTGGTCACAGGGTCAGACTGCGTGATGCTCCCAGGGGACTGCGACATAGCCGTGGTGGAGGATATCTGGGAGTGCCTTCGCGGCGGTTTGGGCTTCACGGCGGTGCTACAACGCATCATCACCAATTCTGGCTCCAGGTTGAAAGATCTTGGCGAATTCGCAGTCGTCCTTGCAGACAAAGGCGCGGTCCGCACGGCCGTGCGTGGGTCGCTGGTCGTCCAGGCCACAACCTCGAAAGGATCCGTCAACCTTGATGGCCGCGGGGTGGCCTCGTGGAGAGAAGAGTCTATTACTGAAGTCACGGCCCTCAGAGTGGGTCAGGTCGTGGATGGCAAGGCAGGCCCCCGCGCGGACGCCCAGTTCCTGCCGATAGTCGCTGGCGTTGTCAGCGCGTCAGAGGTGACCCTAGAAGTGGCCGTCCTGGTCGATCCAGTCTTTCCAGCGGTAAGACGTGTGCCAGAAGAGGCACGCCCTCGTGAGGGCGCGCTGGAAGTCGGGATTAGTTCGGTCCCAAAGGCGGCCTCATTTCGTCACAGGCTGAGCACCAGCACCGCGTTCGTGGAGGGCGTGCCCAGTTCGGGCCCGAAGAGCGACACCAACTTGGCAGGCGAACCAGAGGTGGTGGACGAGCCGAAGGTGGCAAACTCGGAAGCCGATGTACCCACCAAGGTGGAGAACCATGCGTCGAGCAGCACCACAATACTGCCGCACACCGACCATGGCCTCGTCGACAACGAAGAGGAGTCCCTGCATTCCACTACGTTCTTCTCGAATCTGTGGGCTGATGCCCCAGGAGCCGCGTCCCCTGCCCAACCTGCCTCTGCTGCTGCTATTGTTCAGCCGCAGGTCCTAGGCGACGATGATCATGACGGGATGACTGTCCTGGGCATGGATTCCCTTGGGCAGCCCAGCGCCCTGGATGATCATGATGGGATGACCGTGCTCGGCTTCGCCAGCAAGGATGAAACTCCTCTTCCATATCCCCCTCCACTGCCGAATGGTCCAGTCGTGCTGGCACGGCTTTGCCCGACATGTGGGTCGGCGTATTCAACTCGCACGGTGACCTGCAAGAAATGCGGTGCGGCGCTGGTTGGAGACGCAGTCCAGATTCCGCGTCCTTCTTTGGGGCTGATCCAGCTTCCCGATGGCGAGACTGCCCCGATTGAGCACCCTCTGATTGTGGGTCGTCGTCCGGAGGCGGGCCGTTTTTCATACTCTGACCTGCCAGTGGTCGTGAAAGTGGACGATCAGCACATCTCATCGACTCACCTTAGAATCGACTTGGAGGATTGGAGTGTCTTGGTCACCAACCTTGGTCGCAACGGAACTGTCTTGCGTCGGCTGGGCCAGGCCGACAGGGGATTGAGCGATTCTGAGCAAGTCATCGCCCAGGTCGGTGACCAGTTCATCCTCGGGCCAGGGATCAATGTCACGATAGTGGAATTGACATGAGCGAGCGCCCGCCAGCCCCAGCGCCCAGGATCGAGGGATTCACCTTTGTCAAGGTGCTGGGTAGTGGCGGCTTTGCGGACGTGTACCTGTACCAGCAAGGCAGCCCGCGTCGAGATGTGGCGGTCAAGGTCCTTATCTCAGAGATGGCGGGCACCGGTGCGGCCGAGCGGCTGAACAAGGAAGCCGACGCCATGGCGGGCCTGTCTCAGCATCAGAACATTGTCACAGTTCTTCACTCGGGCCTGTCGTCGGATCGCCGTCCGTACATGGTGATGGAGTACTACTCCCGCCCGGCTTTGTCGCAGGGCCTCAAACAATCCCAGCGGTCTTTAGCGAGTGTGCTCAGCATCGGGATACAACTCGCGGGCGCTGTCGAATCTGCGCACAGGCTGGGCATCCTGCACCGCGACATCAAACCCGCCAACATTCTTCAGGACCGCTGGGGCAGGCCTGTGCTTGGTGATTTTGGGATCGCAATGACCAATGCTGAGGCTCAGCGGGGCGATGCTCAGGGGATGTCGATACCGTGGAGTCCGCCCGAATCCTTCTCTGCCAATCCCACACCGCTCGTGCAGTCGGATATTTGGAGCTTGGCCGCAACCGTGTACGCTCTGCTGACCGGGCGACCTCCCTTCGAGGATGTCGGAGGGGACAATCGGCCGTATGCGATGATGGACCGAATCAAGAACTCGCCCTATCGTCCTACCGGCCGCACGGATGTACCCGCGTCCCTTGAACAAGTCCTCGCCACCGCCATGGCGAAATCTCCCTGGGCGCGGTATCCATCGATGAAGGCTTTCGGCACCGCGCTGCGCGAGATTGAGCAGGAGCTGGCGCTTCCACAGACGCCGATGGATGTCATCGACGATTCTGTGGGGGAAGCATGGGGCGATGACCCCGAGATCTCGGGGACTCGGTTGCGGCCTATTACCGTCATCGATCCGACGGGCGCAACTGACAGTTGGCCCTCCTCGCCTGGATCTTCCACAGGAGGGGCCAACGTTTCGAACATCACTGTCTCTGGGGGTACTCCTACCTCGGCGCAACAACCGAAGACGAGTCGACCAGCCGAGCCAGGAGGTGAGCAGATCGCTGACAGGAGGTCTTCTCAGGAGGCGCCGACGGGATTTGAGTCTATCGACCGCACCGAACTGCGTGCTCCCGCCAACTCTGAACAGGTGGAGACTGAGGAGCCTGAGGTTGAGGTAGAGCAGAAGAAGCCTATGTGGCGTCTAGTCCTGGTGGCTGTGGCAGTCGTGGTCATCGCTGCCTTGGTCCTTCTCGTGACACGCTTGTACACTCCAGAAGAACCCGCCCCGTTTGGCGACGGGAGCTCGTCGCCGTCTTCGGTCCCGCAGGATCCGCTGGGCGGCGGATCTCCTCCCGCGCCGGTTGATCTGGCTGGTGAGGTCGATGAGGACGCAGCCCATTTCACTTGGACCAATCCCTCACCCAAACCAGGAGATTTCTACTCCTGGAATGTCGTCGGCAAACCCTCGGCCACAAGGGTTTTCGAGACTGTGGTGGACGTTCCCATCCCAGAGGGTCAGGGATCTGTGTGCATCGTTGTGCGGATCGTCCGCTCAGGCGTGAGTTCCCCGGAGGCACAAGCATGCGCGATATAGGAACCTCCCAGTTGGCCCAGGAGTCCGGTCAGGACCAGGCAGTGAGCGATCTGCGAGGCTGCGTGACCGTGGAGTACGAAGATGAGGTGTTCACCATCTCCGCAGACGGCCCCTTCGATATCGGGAGAGAAGCCGACCTGAGCTTAGACGAGAATCCCTATTTGCATCGCCGCTTTCTGAGAATACTGAACGAGCATGGGTTCTGGTGGATAGTCAACATTGGCTCTTCTACAGCGGTCACAGTGTACGATCCGAAGACTGGCGCTCAGGCATGGCTGGAACCCACGAATCGGCTGCCCCTGATCTTTGGGCATGTCATTGTGGTCTTCGCGGCAGGGCCGTGCGAGTACCGCTTGGAGATACATAACGATGCGCCGACCTGGCAGGAGAATCGTCTGGCCTTTCCTGTGAGTGGGGAAACGACTGCGGAGGTGTTGACGTGGACTCCTGCGCAGAAGCTCGTCATTGTTGCTCTGGCCGAACCGATGCTCACAGGGCGGGGCAAGGGCATCGTTGGGATTCCTTCCAACAAGGATGCCGCACTCAAGATCGGGTGGTCGTTGAAGAGGTTCGAGCGGAAGATAGACAATATCTGTTCCAAGCTCGACATGCTCGGGGTGGAGGGTATGAGAGGCGGACCGCAGCAGCACGCCTCCGGACGAAGAGTCAGACTGGTGGAATGGGCGGTGTCCACGGGATTCGTCACTGCCTCCGACGTGGCTTTGCTTCGTCATCCCGAAGATGTGGAAGATGAAGAACCCCAAGAGTAGAGCCATCAGGTCTTCCTGAGCTGAACTACCGCAGACAAGGAGACTAGTCACGAAACTCGCGCAAGCATAGGCTGCGGTCGCTGCCGCCTCTGCGTCTCTGGAAGGCTTGCTCGCTATCCTCGGGGGTGCTCTCGGTGCTAGTCAGGGAATGGAAGTTGGACAGTGCAGAACTTCCCGGAGTCCACGAAGATGCCGCGCCCCAAGGGGAAATCAGCCCGCTTGACTCGGGGGAAGGATACTCGGAAGAGTCCGTCGCCATGCTCCTGATCAGGCTGAAGCACGACTCCGCGCCGACCATTGCGAATCTCTGTCACGATGGGCCAGGCCGAGCCCCAACCAGCAATTTCGGATTCCCCAATCACGAAGTGACCATTGCGTCTTGCTGCCCTGATAAGAGAGACGATAGTGTTCTCTGAATCTGTGCCGATGAACTCGGTGAGAGACTCCACCATGAGGATCACGGCGGGTCGGTCGGTCGCCACCTGCTCAAGCAGGGGCATGATATCGGCGGCCAGTGTGGAGATCTCCGCATTTGACTTGGCCGTGTCATTCCACAGGGGCTCCGCATGGATTTCGGAGCGGGCCGGGCCAATGAAGTACATCGGCACCCTCTTGTCCCAACGCCGCAGGACCTGTGCCAGGGAACGCAGAGCCGTTGTACGGCCCGATCCCGGCATACCAGCAACGATGAAGCCACCTTGGGGCGTGAAGGACAGCGGCTCAAGAGACTCCTCCGCGATGCCGAGAATGGGCCGTGATGAGACTGCATCCGGCAGAGCGTTCATTGAGATGAACGTCGCCAGGCGCTCGACTCCCTCTGCCCTCCCAATACCTGCCTGGGTCATGGACTTGGCCATGGAATCGATGGATTGGGCCTGCTTCTCTGTGTCAGGAGAGGCGTTGAGGACTCCAATCTGAATCTCGTTGACCTCTTCCGAGAATACCCCTCTTCCCGCTGGAGTGTCGGGATTGAGGATGTCTTTAGCGATGCCAAGGCTGGTGTACGAACCCTCTTCGGCCTGGCGCAGGATGAGCCTGCGCTGGATGCTGGCTGCGATTGCCGTCGAGATGGCGTTGGGACGCTCGGCAGACAGGGCCACATGGATTCCCACAGAGCGGCCTTCAGCGAGCAGGCGTGCCAGCATTGACCACAAATGGCCTAGTCCGCTCGTGTTTTCGTAAGTCTCTCGGAAGGAGGCGAAGCCGTCAACCAGCAGGATGATGCGTGCCATGGTGGAGTCTCCTGCGAGGCGGCGATAGTCGGGCAGAGAACCGGCTCGTCGAGTCTTGAACTTTTCTACGCGCTCGTCGAGAATGCTGGTGAGACGTTTGAGAAGACGCCCCACCCGTTCCTGGTCAGAAGAGCTGATGATTGCCCCGACATGGGGCAACGGTTCGAGCATGGCCAGGCCACCTGAACCTGCGTCAAAACCGTAGATATCCACACGTCCGGCTTTGGCCAAGGCACCGGCAGCGATAGCCACAGCGCGCAGAGTGGCTGACTTTCCCGAACCGCCTGCTCCGTAGATTGCGATGTTCCCATCATTGTCGGGGTCCCAGAAGACAGGGTGCTGTGCCTGGTTGGCGGGATCGTCTGCGATGCCAAGGACAAGTCGTGTCGAGGCCGAGTCGCGGGCGGCTTTGACGGTAAGCGGCAGCAGTTCAGACAAGTCGTAGGCTCTTGCTAGATCAGGTAGCCATGGTTTGCGAGGCTGCGGCACCTGGGCCATTTCTGCAGCAGTGCAGATTGTTCCCACGATGCGCGAGATGTCTTTCGGACTCTGACTATTCTGGGCCGACGACACCGGTCTTGCTGGCAGTTCCCAGGTTGCTCCTGGCCCAAAGACCATTGTCTCAATGTCGATACGGGCTGGTTCTGGTTCCGAGGTTGTGCGACCGCCAGCGTAGCCAGCCTGGAAGAGCGCGATCCGGCCCGGACCTGTGCGCACGGCACCTCGTCCGGGAACGCGAGAGTCGAACTCGGAGGCCAAAGGGGTCCCAATGACATCGGGGGAATCAGACTCGTCGGCCATGCGCAAAGCGATTCTCAGATTCGTGTTGGCTCGCAGGTTGTCCTTGATCACTCCTGCGGGACGTTGAGTGGCCATGATGAGGTGCATGCCCAAGGAACGACCTCTTTGCGCGACGTCGACCACCCCGTCCACGAAGTCGGGAATCTCCTTGGCGAGGGCCGCAAACTCATCGACAATGATGATAAGCGCCGGGGGGCACTCTGGATCGCCTGTCGCCTCCAAGCTCACCAGGTCCTTGGCCTTCTTCTCGTTCAGAAGGTGTTCTCGCCAGCGCAGTTCCGCTTTGAGGGAGGTGAGCGCACGGCGTACCAAATGAGTGGACAGGTCAGTCACGAGGCCGACGCAATGGGGGAGTTTCACGCAGTCGGCAAAGGCTGCGCCGCCTTTGTAGTCGACGAAGAGGAAGGTGATGCGCTTGGGACTATTGGCGCTGGCCATACCCAGTACCCAGGCTTGAAGGAACTCCGATTTGCCTGCTCCAGTCGTGCCTCCAACGAGAGCATGCGGGCCGTGAACGCGCAAATCAAGGACGAATTCGCCGTGAGACCCCTGGCCAACGAGCCCACGCAGGTTTCCTCCCGATGAGGGGGGCATTTCGCCCGGCTTGAGCAGAGAACCTGACTGACGCCACCTGTCGAGGGTGACGGACGGATTATCGGCCAGCGCAGGACCAGCCAAAGTGAGATAGGAGATCGCCCTCGGTAGGTCGGATTGGTCAACCACCGGGGCCCCAGCGTCTTGGATGGGGGACATACGTCGCGCCATATCTGCCGCCTGCGCAGGGGCGAACGTCTCACAGGAAGTAATCTGGGTCTCTGTATTGTCGGTTGTCAGTCCAAAGCGCATCCTTTGCTCGGAGTGGTCTTCCACGAAGTATGCCCGGCAAGCAGCGGGTAGGTCTGACTGATTCGGGGCCATCCACACGAGGTGGATTCCCGTGGCAGGGCCGTTCTCTGCAAGAGAAACCAGACGCCCTCGCTCGATAGGCGCATCGTCTTCGACTAGGAGAATCACGGCCGGCAGTGCAGCACCGGGGTCTCGGATGTACTGTCGGCGCTTCGCAGACAACTCCTCCAGCTTGGACACCAGCGACGAGACCGCTGGCGGTGTGGATGCCAGATGCGGACCGTCGATGGGGGAGTGGGTGGAGCCGACGTGAGGCAGCCACATAAGCCAGTTCCAGCGCCGACTCGAAGTGGCGGAAGCGATGGCCGCAATTGTCACTTCGGCGGGAGAGTGGAGGCAGGCGGCCTGGGCGACAATCGCACACGCCACATCGTCCAGCCATGACACTGTCCCGGCCAGCCCGAGATTGCCGGTCTCACGCAGAGGCACGAGGATGGGCACGTCGGCAACCATGGCACCTTCATCTTGTGCGTCTGTCACTTCTTTCCATAGCTCGCCCGAAGCCTCTCCGCGCTGGGGGGATTCGAGGGTGCTGCGCGAAGTGGCAGTGCCGTAGCCAATCATGAGAGTGAGGAAGGTCTCATGGTCAGGGCGGCGATGCCACAGGACTGGTGCCAACTGGGGGACAGAGCCGACGAGAGATTTCAGGGAGGGGATTTCGCGGCAGCGGACATCGTGCTCTTCGGCGAGAGCTTCGCGGATCTGACTTCGGACGCTGGCGATCTCCTCCTGAAAATCGGTGACGCGCGCCTTCTGTTCCTTCTTGTCAGTGACGATTTTGTCGATCCATGTGCCCAGAGCGATGAGGGGGCTCAAGGCGACGAAGATGATGCTCATGATGTTGCGAGTGGTCAGGAACATGACAGCACCCATGACCAGAGGGGCGATCATCGCAAGGAGCGGGAACTTGCTCGGGTTCGCCGGGCCGGGCGGTTGGGGGAGCTTGAAGGTCTTGCCCCCAAAGTGCGGCCACACCTGGGGAGAGCGATTGAAATCAATGGATGTACTCCAGGCGGAGGCAGCCCCAGCGGACATATTCCGCTCAATGCGGAATTGTGTATCGCCCAAAGTGACCAAATCGGTGACTTCGAGGATAGCCCGCTCAACTAGGCCGTCGCCCACCGTGATGCCGTTGGCCGAGTTCATGTCGATGATCTCGACATGGTCAGAGACGACGATGCGGGCATGCACGCCTGAGATGAAGGGGTCGGCCAGAGTCACGTCGGCCTGGGGACTGCGCCCGATGGTGTTCGGCCCGGAGCGCAACGGGAAGGACCGTCCCTTGTCTGGCCCAGCCATGACGTGGAGATGAGCGGCGGCTGCCGCGTAATCATCCAGGCGCATGGCTCCTGCGTCGCTGGTGGAGACTCTGATCGTGGCGCCGGAAAGCAGACCGGCATCGGTCAGTGAAGACGAAGACAGCAGGGTACGCTCAATCTGTCCGTCACCAGCGATGGTCTGGAGGGTCAGAGCGCTGGCTGGTCGTGAAGATGGAGTAAGCCCCGCCTGGAAGGCGAGGCTTTTCTCAATAGTGGAGGCGACATCCCCGATGGTTGCTGTAGCGTCCGCTGTGACCGCAATGTCCCGAGGTGGCGAGTCGGGCGGTATGAGGGTGAGCTTGATCTTCATTTAGCTAGAACTCTCAACACCAGATCGGGTGTATCGGCGTGATAGAGGTGGTTGGGACTTTGGTCTGCACTGGCGTCCCTGCGAACAAGACATGGAGGTCGTACTCGGCCCTCCATTCGGATAATTCTTTGCCGGTGGTGGCGGTCTTGCCCTTCCCGAATAGGTTTTCGACGAATGCCTCGCCGAGATTCGAGAGGGGGGCCGTTCCTCCACCAGGTTTGAACATACCGGAGTTGATGCCGGCGAGTGGGTCTTTGAATTTGCCCCACAGGTCCTTGCCAGTCTCTTTCGCCCAATTCATACCCTGCCCGGTATTTTGGGCAGTGATACCCTTCGTACCTGTCCCTGACACAGGGGGGGTCCCGCTTCCCGACTTGATGCCTTCGCTGATACTCCCAAGTGCTGAAATGGCAACTTCGGTGAGGACCGTGAAAAGCGCTTCTACTAGGAAGTCTCCCATGAGATCCCAGTTTCCTTCGACCAGTCCGACTAACAGAGCAAGCGCACCTTTTGCTGCCAAATCTACTAGTCCGGCGATCGTGCTGATCTCTTTTAGGATCCCTGCAACTCCCTGGAGACCAGGAATGAAGGCGAATATCATGGCGAGAGTGCCACAGATGGTGCTGATGGCTGATGCGATTTTCGAGATGGCATCAAGGTAGTGAGTATAACCGCTGTAAAGCTTCTCCCAGAAGGTGTCGTAATCACCGTGGAATAGCGCATCGAAGGCCTCAAGAAGAGTCACAAGTGCCCAAAAGAGCTCGACAAGTCCGTCGATCAATTTCAGGACAGCATCCCAGAAGCCGGTCACAAGGGACCATAGGAAAGCCTCAACCTTACTTCCCCAGTTATCCCACCAGGTGTCATTTAGGCCGTCATTGTCGATTTGGGCCCTGATTGCCTGGGTGGCGTTGCGAGCAGCATCATCGCGTCCTGTTAGCGCCTGATGAAGGCTGAGCCGAGCGCTGTCCATCCTGTCTTGAGCTGCCGTAATAGCTGCCTGCGCAATCCCTATTTCCTGTTGAGCGTTGGTACGGCTCTCACACGCGCTGGCCAGAGCGCTTTCGGTGTTGCGAACGTTCCTTCGGGCTTGGTCAATCTCCCAATCCGCAGGTGCGCCTGAGGAGCCGCCCGAGTAGTTCTCCAACTTGTCGAGGTGGGCCCTTTGACTGGCCAACGTGCTCTGGAGGCTATTGATGTGTGTCTGGACAGCGTTACGGCGTGATTCTGCGCTGTGTTTGTCGGCGAGGGCCTGTTCCGAGGCGGCCTGGGCGTTTTGTGCCTCTCGTTCCGCTTCATCGGCGACCGTCTGGGCACGGAGCAACTCCTCGGCGTACGTACTCAATTCAGTGGCTGCGACAGAATACCGAGGTGCAATCCCGGACAAAGCATCATCGATGACCTTCGCCGTTTTTCTCACCTCATCCACAGAAGCCGAGACCATGTCTGCGGTGAAGCCTTGGTGGATGACCTTCTTTAGCGCCACATCTGCAGCGTCGATGGCCCGTCGGATGCGCTCGTATTCATCGGAGGCGTCTGTGATTTCAGGCGCATTTCCGGGGATGGGGTCGCGGGTCTCCAAGACTCGCCAGTCGGGGCGTGATGACATGGGTCTACTCCTTGTCTAGTGGTGAATTGGGCAGATGAAATTGTGGATGGGGGCAGTGCTGAGTTTTCATGGCGTCTGGCCCGCCCCGGGGTCAAGGGCATCCGCCAACTGCTCGTCAAGCTTCTGGAAAGTGTCCGCGATCTGTGTGGCGGCGTCAGAGAGGGCGTCGATGCCCTCTTTCAGTTTGTTGCGCCGGTCGTCCCACTTCTTGTCGAAGTCACGGATGACACTGGCCAAGTCCTGTACGTCAGACGATACAGATGTGTCGCCGAGTAGTGCCGCGACTTCTACTCCTCTGGCGTTGGCACTGCCAAAGTCGTCGGAGATTACTTTGAGTGTCGTACCGGCGTTGCGGAGGAGATCAATGTCCATCCGCAGTTCGGATGATGTAGGGCTCATAATCACACCTCACTTGATTGTGTTGGTTCTGTACTTGATTGTGTTGGTTCTGTGGCCGACTCGGGAGAGCCGGTGCGGAAAGTTGCGATGATGGCGTCGAACATCCCCACCCATTCGTCACGGAGTGGGACAATGGGGGTGGAGAAGATGGTCTGTACGATTCCAAAATCGGGTACAGCCTGGGCGTACGTCACCTGGAGTTGGGGAACTTTGGTGGTTTCTTCGCCGAAGTAGTCTGTACCGGGGTCAATGCGCTCTCGCCGGTAGGCCACAACGGGGTAGGCGGTGACCTTTTCCCAGGGCGGGGGAGGCTCCTCTTCTCTGGTGTCATCCTCGCCTTCTTCCGTGGCGCGGTCCAGTGCCTCCAAGACCTCCGGATGGTCGCTGAACTGGGCAGCGAGAGCTTCCGCCAGGGACGATGATGCCGATTCTGGAGAGTTCGAATCGTCCGTGGCAGAGGGCATGCCGTCGGGGAAGAGGGTTTCGGCCAAGTCGGGCAGAGACTCCTCCAACTCGGTGTCGCCAACATAGTGGGCCAGCAGTTTGACTAGGTCGAGTTCCGTCGGCAGTCCTATCAAACTCGTTGCGTCGTAACAGGTCATGGTCGCAGAGATGGGTGCCTCGCCGATGTTGAGCATGTAGAAGGCCATGACCAGCCCTCCGACAGTGGCCGCTTGGGTCGATTGTTTATGGAGTTCCTCTTTGACCTGGTGGCGGAGCTGCGAGGACTCGTCGACATTACGGAATTGATGATCGACCATGTGGTCGATGTTCGCCGTGCGAGCTTCTTCGCTCACGAGCGGAATCCGCCACCAATCGGAGGGAAGAACGAAAGAGAATCGTCGTGATGACATGAGATGTCCTTGTTGGTTAGGAATGGGGTCCGATAAGTGCAAAGGATTCCGCGATGACACGAAATTGGGCGGCGAATTCGTCGGCAAGGATGAAAACTGGGCACATCGCCTCCACAACTGCGCGGTCCTTTGTCCATGTGGGAAAGAACACGGCCCTTGCCAGGATGTATGCCTCTGAGCCGTCGCCTTCGCACTGGGTCTCGTAGGTGAGAATTGCTTCGGTGTCGTCAACGAAGAGGGAGTCGAGGGTCTGGGAGAAAACCGTAGTCTCCCCGTCGAAGGTCCGTCCTTCGATAGTACGTTCGTAGCGGCGTGCAGAGCGCAGTTCGTCTTCTTCTGGAGTGGAGAGTACGCCAGCCCACCACTGGGCTGCCACCACTCCACCAAGAGCATCTGGTGCCCAAACACCGCCAAGAATGGCTCCTTGGTCACCCAGTCGTTCGTCGCACTGTGTGATGGACACCGTCACGTTACTGAGAGCCTCCGGATTGTCGATGAACCGCTCAGTGATTTCAGTCAGGGCAGGGCCGGGGGTGCCCACGGACCAGGAGTACCATTCCTGATCCGTGGCACCTCTTAGGCCAGTAATGGAGGCCATGATCAGCCGAGGCCAGCAGCCAGCTGGGTGTCAGTGTCGGACATAGCCTGTGCGGCGCTCTTCAGGTACTCGCTGAGACCCTCCAAGGCATTGATTGTGTTCGTCGCATTGGTCGTGAAAGTGTTGTAGGTCTCGCCGAACTTGACAGAGGCCTGCTCAGTCACGAATCCGTTGCTGATGAGATTGGCGATGAATCCCTTGAGATCGTTCAGTTGAGTGGTGATCTCCTCTTTGCCAGTGTTGAGCTTGCCAGCAGCATCAAGCATCTCTTGATATGTGACATTGATATTTGCCATTGTGGTTCTCCTTGTCAGTGTTGCATGGCCTTTGCCGTGCGTTGATACAACGATATTGAGGTCAAAATCAGGCTGCGATGGGGACAAATCCCCATGTCTTTCTTTGTTCTCACGCGAGGATCCTTTCTCGTCAGATAGTCAGTAGGGACACGGCGCTATGCAGGACGTTGCAGGGCGTTCGGCAACGCCGCCGGATGGTGAGCACTTCCGAAAAACACTTGCACAAGTGGCGTTGAGGTACGACAATTGCGCCATGAGTACGTACCCTTCATTTGACCCTGCACAGCCCAACGGTGGCGCACAGCCTCCTCAGCCCGAGCAGCCAGTCACCCCCGGCCCTGTGCCGACCTATCCGCCCCAGGGGCAATACCCGACACCGGGTTACCAACAGCCGCAACCGGGGCAGGTGCCCTACGGCCAGCCAGTACAGCCAGTACAGCCAGTCCAGCCCTACACCCAAGCGCCATACGCTCAGGCGCCGTACGCGCAGGCGCCCTATGCCCCAGTCGGGCCCAAGCAGCCCAGCCAGGCCGGTCGTCGTGCACTTCAGTTCGCACTGTCGATCTTTGTCGTCAATATCGTCTTCAACCTCTTGAGCCGTTTCATCTCGTCCGCTGGCGCCGCAGTAGGGTTGATTGTTGTCAACATGTTGATTGTCGTGGTGCTCGCTGTGTTGGCCGTCAAGTTCGGTTTGCAAGGTCGCCGTGACGCGGCCCAGAACCCTGCCGTATCGTCGGGACAAGCTACTGGAGGCCTCGTCCTCGGGTTGATCCTCGGAATCTTGGGTTTGATTTCGAGCCTAGTGGGGATCGGCCTCCTGATCTGAGGTGACTCGTCGTTCTTCGATGCGGACGGCGGTGGCGAACCGGCGGGTGTATCAGTAATATTCACCCCAGAAGGAAACACCGCCGTGAGAGTTCACATCGTTTTTGCGCACCCGAGTGCTGCGTCGTTCACCCGTTCCGTTCTGAATTCGTTCACACTTGGGCTGGCCGCTGCTGGGCACACGTTCACTGTCTCCGATTTGTACGCCATGGGCTTCTCGCCTGTGCTGACCCAGGCAGAGTATCAACGCGAGTCAACACATGAAGTCGCGTCGCCTGTGCCCGCCGATGTGGCAGCCGAGCAGGCCAAACTGAATGCCGCCGATGCGTGGGTGTTCATCTATCCCGTGTGGTGGACGGACTGCCCGGCCATACTCAAGGGGTGGTTCGACCGCGTGTGGACGGTTGGGTACGCGCATCATTCGTCGGCGATGCCTCAGGCCGAGCACGCGCTCGTGTTGTGTACAGCGGGACACGCTGCCGAGTATCTTCGCGGTATGGGCTTCTGGCCCGCGATGGAGACGGTCATGCTGGGTGACCGCATCGCCAACCGTGCCAAGACCAGGCAGTTCGTGGTGTTCGACGGTTCGGAAGCGGTTGACGCCGAGACATGGAAAACACGCAAAGCAGAACATCTGGCAATGGCTATGCAACTAGGCCTTGACCTGGGTCTTTCTCGTCCGACGATTTCACGCCCCTGGTGATGATCGACGGGTAATTGAGTAGCCGGTCCCAACCTCACAGGCGAGGGTCTTGCGGGTCTTGAATGTCGGTCATGCGCGCGTCGATGTCAGCGAAAGCATTGGTGAGCGCTTCTTGGTGGTACATCTCGTAGTTACCCTGAATATACTCAGTAATGTTTCTTGTGTCCCATTCGGCGAGCACTTGGGCGGGAGTCGCCTGACGATGACGGGCATAATGCTCCAAGAGGTACAGGAAGAACTCCGTGTGGGCGGGAAGTTTATGGGCGTACATATAGACTGTCTCCCAAAATGTACGTTGACAAGCGCGGATCCCCATTTGCTATCTCACAGTCGAACATGTCGATGATGACGAGGGGAGATTCATGCCACAGAAGTGTTTCTGAGTCGCCCAGCATGGTTCGGGTTTCAGAAGACAGGAACCGCCGCATAGCCTCATCTTCGCTCATCCCCCAATGGGTCATCGCGTGGTCAATGACCCACTCATCGAACATGGAGAGGATTCCGGGATCAATTTCAGGCATGAGTAACCTCCACGAGGTTCAGATGAGACAGGGCATGCGCCGTCGTGAAGACGTATTGGTCTGCGAGGGTCTCGGGCTTGATAAGGGCTATCGCAGCAGGGGCGAACAGGGCTTTGTCCTCGGCTTGCATGTACTGCTGGATGACAGGAATTGTGCGGTCGTTCGCCACTGGCCCAATGACAAGGTCATATGAAGGTCCCCTGAAAGTGCCGAGTCGATGGGCAGCGACAAAATCCAGCCATTCGACTGTTGCGGTCTGAAAGTGCCTGACTCTGAGGTCGTTGGCAGACTCGTCAAAGTTGTATTGGTGGATGAGCGGAGTCGATGTCTTATGCCGCCGGGCCACTGCAAGAGCCCAGCGTCGGGCCTGACCGAAATCACTGGTGGTGTAGAAACCCTGACCAAAGTCAAGAGCCCGATTCGGCACAAGCACACGCGGTTCGTCAATGACGACGTCAGTGCCGTGGTAGAGCTTCATGGTTTCCAGTGTAGTTGGGAAGGGCCATGCCGAGTCACTGGATGAACCTCGTCCGGTCGGGCCACTCGCCGTTCTTGTGGCGTTCGTCCAGGACATGGACGATGAGGCGGAACGCAAGATAATCGCAGGGCACGGTGTCTCGGCGGAATGCGTTGGCGCACTCGCGTTCCACGGTGATGCGTCCCTGCTCAATCGCCGTCCACGCCAGTTTGGCAGCGAAGTATTGTCCATTTGCCTCTTGGATGATGCCGCCGTACATATCAAGGACATCGGCGGCAAGAGTAAAGAGGCCGTCGAGTTGATGGTCGGAGTCCTTCTCATACTCCACATTGAGGTTCACCCCGCTGTAGCGATACGCGATGCGCCCAGGCACGTCGTCCGTACGTTTCGCGTAACCGTAATAACCAAGTCCCATAGCCACCCAACATACCGCACACCCTAGTGACCGAGACTGACTAGACCGTCCACCTCAAGAAGTGTAGTGCACCCCATTTTCCGGACACTGGGCTAACTTAAGGAGCGTGTCTGGGATGGACGGGTAGAACTGAAGGCAGTTTATGTCGACCCGCCTTTGGTTGGGCGTGGAATTGGTAGCGCTCTGCTGACCGCATTCGACCAGTGGGCGGCAGGCGCGCCTGCTTTCTTGGATGTGGCTAGGTATAACACGCGCGCTATCGAGTTCTATCGGTGCCACGGCTTCTGTATCGTCCCCGAATCAGACTGCCTCGCTCACGGCGTGATACCGACCGTTGATATGGTCAGGCCATAGGGAGGCCGCCGCGCTCTGTCTGAGTTGGTGGGACTGTCCGTGGTATCTACTGGTATCGCATGGTATCATTCTTCTCATGGCGATGACACTACGACTGCCCGATGCCCTCGAAGAAGACTTGCGCGAGCGTGCGCGGGTGACTCGACGGTCCCAGGCGTCTCTCATTGAAGAAGCATTGCAACAACTGCTGGCCCGAGAGCCCCAGAGAGAGGCTCGCTTGCCTGAACCTGCGATTCCGTACCGAGAAATGCCGCTGCTTCGAGTGGAGAATGGCATCAGTTCTCAATCGGTCCTAGATGAATTGCGAGCGGAGAGGCTGGCCTGATGCGCCTCTATTTCGACACGAGCGCGTTAATCAAGAGGGTCTTAGCAGAAGAATGCAGCGGCGAGTTCGTGGCCTATGTCCGTCAGGCCCATGCGCGTGGTGACGAACTTGTGACATCGACCCTGGGCTTCATCGAAGTGGAGCGGGCGTTGCGAGCGATCGCATCGCGGGGCGGTTTGTCCGGTGGCCGGGTCATTACCGAAGCTGCCGGCGTCTCTGTGTCCGGGATAGGGGAACTGCCAATATCCACTTCAGTTGCGCGTTTGGCTCGCTGGATTGGTTCCGACGAACTCCGCACTCTCGATGCAATCCATCTTGCCTCCGCAGTGGACAATCACTGCGACACGATGGTGAGTTACGATCAACGTCTGCTTGAGGCCAGCAGCGGCGTGGGTATGGCAGTCGCTTCACCGGGACTCGTCTTGTCATCATGACAGAACTGTGGGATGTGCTTGACCTCGCTGGTTTACCGACCGGACGGACGGTAGCGCGGGTGACGGATGGCGGTGCTGGTCTCTTGACACATTGCGCAGGCTGTGTTGTACTTTTTGTGAACTGATTCTCAGTAAGCTCGGCCTCTTGTGCCGGGTTGAATGCTCCGAAGCTATTGCTTCGATTGTGCGGTCGTGGATGCCACGGCCGCACAATCATTTTCTTGTCCGGCACTCGTTGCGCGGTCTCCACCGTGTATTATGTCGGCACCATGGCCTAATGTTATGAGCATGGACGAGACAAGCAACCACAAGCGCTACCGGATTGGCATAGATGTCGGTCTGAACTCTGTCGGACTTGCCGCAATTGAGGTAGATAAACACGGTTCACCCATCGCAATTCTCAATGCGGTTTCCCATTTTCACGATGGGGGTGTGGATCCAAATGAATCAGACAGCAAAGACAGTCGCCTGAAGACTCGTGGAGTGGCTCGCCGACTGAGACATCGCTACGCTCACCGCAATGAACGGCTATTGCGTGTCGATGACTTCATCCAAGGACAGGGCTGGCCCCTCGTCAGACTGGACTGCGAAGACGATCCCCTCTCAGCGTGGCGAGTCCGGGCAGCTCTCGTCTCTGGGTACATCGAGGATCCATATGCGAGAGGCCAGGCTCTCTCCATCGCATTCCGTCATATTGCCCGGCACAGAGGCTGGCGAAACCCATGGACTAGTGTCAGCAGTGCAATCGAGGCCTCGTCAGTGCCGTCGGCCAGATTCGTGGAACTGCGTCAAAGCCTTCCAGGCACTGTTTCGCTTCCCGAGAATGCCACCACGGCTGAACTCGTGATGAGTGCTGTCGAGATTGAGCCTGGGCTCAAGCTTCGCCACGGGCGTGAAAAGAACGGAGTGCTTGGGCAACACTCTCCATTGCAAAGCGACTATGTTGCTGAGGTTCGACGTATTGTTCAGACTCAAGAATTGGGAGATTCTCTCTTCAAATCCCTATGCGATGTTCTTTTCTTTGCGGAGCGTCCTCACGTTCCCAGAGCCAGAATCGGTACTGACCCCACCACGGATAGAGAACTGCGCGCTCCACGAGCATCCGTTGGTTTTCAGCGTTTCCGAATATCGCAGGCCGTGGCCAACCTTCGGATCAGGACGGATGACGGGGCACAACTACCTTTGGCTCCTGAAGAACTTGCCCTGGCCAGAGGCTTTCTTGACGTGGCCATAGTTCGACCCACATGGGACGAGGTGGCCGAGCACCTTGGCATCGAGTCGGAACGCCTTGTCGGGACTGCCAGTGCCTTTGCCGACGGGCAACCCTACAGCAGTCCTCCGATCAACAAGACAAATCAAGCCATTGCCGCAGATTCCTCTGCTGCTCTTCAGGAATGGTGGAGTACCGCTGACGAAATACTTCAGGACGCTCTCGTCACCTCGATCACGGACGGATTGGCAGACACTACCACCGAGGAGCAGTATGCGGGGGATTTTCTGGCTGAGCTTGTGGCAAGTGATGAAGCAGTTCTGGAGAGGCTCCAGAAAGGACTGGAAGGAGGCCGAGCCAAGTATGCTCTGACAACTCTCCGAAAGCTCAACACGGCGATGGCTGATGGAATCGATCTTCACGCTGCTCAGCAGGCGGTATTCCCTGAAGGGTACCAAGACACGCCCACACCGATTGGGGAACCGACCGGCAGTCCCTCGGTTGATCGCGTTACTCGCCACATTGCTCGATGGCTTGCCGCCGTCGAGAAACGTTGGGGAATTCCTCTCTCCGTGAATATTGAGAATACCCGGCAGGGCCTCGTTGGCGCCGCAGAGGCGGATCGTATTGCGCGTTCAAGCAAGAAGTGGGCTAGGTATCGTCTGCAGAAAGTCCAAGAGATCGAGGCAATCCGAGGCCCTGGGCGAGTGTCTGACGATGAGATCAACCGTTTCCTTGCTATCGAGCGACAGAACGGCCAATGCCTCTACTGCGAGTCTCCCATTAAATTCGTCAATGCCCAGATGGACCATATTGTTCCCCGAAAGGGCGCAGGAAGCACCTCCACAAGGAGCAATCTTGTTGCAGTCTGTGCAAGATGCAATGCAGATAAGAACAATCAGGTCTTCTCTGAGTGGGCGAAGACGTGTGGCATCCCTGGAGTCAGCGTCAAGGCCGCAGTTGATCGAGTGCACTTTTTCAACGACGATGGGGAGTTTCGAGCCCGCGAGGTTTGGCCGGGGGAAACACCTCTTGAACAAGGCCAGGCAAGGAGAAAAGCTAGAGATCGCTTCCATCAAGCAATAATTCTTCGCCTTCGCAGAACCCGAGAAGATGATCCCATTGACAATCGAAGCATCGAATCCGTTGGATACATGGCGAATATCGTGAGGGACCGAATTCAAGGGCACTTCGGTGAAAAGGTGGTAGTTGGGACGTTCCAGGGGGCCTTGACATCCGAGGCCTGGTATGCCTCTGGACTCGCTGGCCGCGTCACCCTCGGTGGAGGCAAAGGCAAGAATCGGCTCGACCGACGCCACCATGCAGTAGATGCATGCATCATCTCTTTCATGGAGCCTGGTGTTGCGAAGACTCTGGCGGAACGCCGTCTCCTGCGGGAGGATCAAAAAGCCACCGGCAAGGCGGAGACGTGGAAGGACCATGGTCCTCAAGGCCTCTGGGGTTCCCGCATGCTGGAACTCGCTCCTCTCATTGAGAGACACCTCGCTGAAAACAGGATCGCGGTTACGGAAAACTTGCGTTTACGCCTCGGCAACTCACGTGTTCATAAGGCCGTCAACTCCTTCAATGGGACTCGACTCAAGGACGGGATAAATGACGAGACCCTTGGGAGAATTAGCGACGCGGAAATCCAGAAAGCGGTCGAGGCTCTGCCTAACAGAACAAGAGTCGACAAGGGCAGGACTGTCCAGTGGACCTGTGGCGGCACAACCTACTCATTGGGGGCGCAGCAGGTGATAAAGCTCACCCCTTGGCGTCTGGGTGACGCGCTGTCGGCCGACCTGATCGACAGAGCTGGTTCACCCGCGTTGTGGTCGCAACTGACTCGCCTTGAAGACTATGACCGAAACACGGGACTTCCAGCGGATCCGCAACGAAGCATTCGCCTAAATGGAGTGACTCTGGATGCTGAAACTGAGATTTCTTTCTTTCCAGGGACAGTTGGCCTTGCTGTCGGAGATGGCTGGGCGGAATTGTCCAAGAGTGCCTTGCATCATGTGCGGTTCTATCGTTGGAGAGAATCAGACAATAACCCCTGGGAATATGGAATGCTGCGAGTCTATAGCCCGGACCTGCTTCACTATCAGAACCGTGATCTTTTCTCAGAGCAATGTGCGCCCATTGGTCCTTCCAGCATAAGCAGGAGAAAATCAGCACCTGGTCTTCGTAAGGCATTGGAACACCGGGTCGAGTTTTCATGCCAGTACCTGGGGTGGATGACAAAGGGTGACGAACTGGAACTGGATCTCGTAGACCCATCACCGGATACTGTCCTCGCAAACTTTCTCTCTTCCCAAGTTCCGAGTCGCGACAAGAGGAGCCTTGATATCAAACACTCTGTCGTCTTGCCTACCTATGCAGAACTTCCCGGAATCACTTTGTGGCGAGTCGCCGGGTTCGAGAGTGAGTCCCTGATAAACCTTCGCCCAAGACTCTATGCCGAGGAGGGGCTTGATGATGATGCGTCCAGGGCTGCGAAGGACGTGCTGGGCTCCAGGTCTCTTCGGATGAACGTGGGGAAACTGTTCACGAAGTTCCATCCGCGAATACTTCGCCGCACCGTGCTTGGGCACCCTCGAATGTCAAGTGTTGCGCACCTCCCCGTGACGTGGCCAGTTGCTCCAAATAATGCGACAGATGAACACCCGAGCGCAGGCGACTAACCCATGGACAACTGGCGGGTCTTGGACTTCACCTCCTTCACTGGTGAGCTTCACTATCAGCGAGGTCAGTTGGTCACGATTCGTGACGATGGGGAACGCCAGGTCGTGCCTTTGGCCGATGTGGCAACAGTACTTCTCGGCTTGAGGGTCGCCGTCGCACCGGCGGTGCTCCACCAGTTGGCCGCTTTCGATGTCATCACTCTCATTTGTGATTGGAACGGAACGCCGAGCGCCGCCATGAACTCGTGGAGCGACCATACCCGCATTGGGGCACGCCACAAGGCCCAGTTCGAGGTGTCAGTGCCGCGCAGAAAGAATGCCTGGATGCAGATTGTACGTGCCAAAGTGGCTGGTCAGGCGGCGAATCTGAAGGTTTTCGAGCACAAAGATTGGGAGAAGCTTGCTGCGATGGTCCCTCTGGTGCGGTCTGGAGATCCGGACAATGTGGAGGCTCGCGCTGCTGGGTATTACTGGAGGCGACTCTTCGATGGGGACAAGTTCTCTCGTGTTCCTCGCGGAGAAGAAGCACGGAACGGGATGCTCGACTATGGGTACGCGGTTCTGCGAGGCTTCGGGATCCGGTCGGTCCTTGCTGCGGGATTGTCGCCGAGTTTGGGTGTATTCCATCGCAATCGTTCCAATGCGTTCAACCTTGTCGATGATGTGATTGAGCCATTCCGCCCGGCGATTGATTACGTGGTGGCGACCACCCCTGCCGAGATGAGTTTGGCCCATCCTGCGGTGAAACACAGACTGGTGGCCGCTTCATCGCAAGTCTTTGGGCCTGATGGGTTGGCGGTGTCGGCGGTTCTCACCGACTTAGCCCAGCAACTCGGGCGGTACATGGAAGGTGACGTGGAGAAGCTGACTGTGCGCTCCTGGCCGGGCCCGACCAAGGGGACGGCATGACCGCATCGGAGGAACCCGTGTGGTCCGTTGTGATGTTCGACCTGCCCGTCAAGACGAAACCTCAGAGACGGGCATCGAGCGACTTTCGCCATCTGCTGCTCGACAACGGGTTTCAGATGGCGCAACTCTCGGTGTACGTCAGGTTCTCTCCGTCTGTGCATTCTCTCTTGCCCACCCTGCGCACTATCAAGCACTGCATACCCCCCGGCGGGGAAGTGAGGATCTTGACGGTGACTGACCGAGAGTGGGCGACCGCGCTGAGATATGTGAACTCCGTTGAAGAGACCCAGGAAGAGGAACCAGAACAACTGACGATTTTCTGAGTAGGACTATCATCTGGTGATACACTTATTTCAGTTAGATGATAGATATTTCAGATGGAAGGATTGCCATGGTTCCAACTATGTTCGTTGAGGATGTCGAGACTCTGGAAAAGTCGCTGAGTCAAGGTGGTGACCAAATCGAGGTGACTCTGTCTAGGGAGACCGCAGAGTTCGTCGCGCGGGTCGCGAGGGCAAGAGTCGAAGGCCAAGAAGTCGTCCTCACCCGCAGCTTCGAGGAAGTCAGTCCGACCGAAGCCGCTGCATTCCTTGGGATGTCGCGTCCGCAGGTGCGCAAGCTCATGGACAAGGGCCTTCTTCCGTACCGAATGGTCGGGACGCATCACCGTATCCCAGTGGCCGGGATGAAGAAATACCTGGTCGAGCAGCGCGAACGTCGTGACGTGGCACTGGCTGAGTTGGCAGAACTACAAAATGAGTTGGGACTGGTCGAGTGATCGAACTGACTCACAAAAAGCCCTATTTATTGCCCTCTGGAACGAAGTTCCAGAATGTATATAACTTCCACCTTTAGGTGGGGGTTATATACATGGCTGGGAATCAGTTCTTATTTCCCCCAGTAGACTTGCGGATGCGGCGAACAAGGCGAAAGACTAGCTGGGAATCAGTTCTTATTTCCCCCAGTAGACTTGACTGGCCGTCAGTGCATGACCAGGTGGGGCTGGGAATCAGTTCTTATTTCCCCCAGTAGACTTGTTTTACGACTCTTCCGCGCCATCGACCCGCTGGGAATCAGTTCTTATTTCCCCCAGTAGACTTGCCAACCCCCGAACCGACAAACCCACAACGCTGGGAATCAGTTCTTATTTCCCCCAGTAGACTTGGCGAATCCTCGCGTCACCAAGGAGAAAAGCTGGGAATCAGTTCTTATTTCCCCCAGTAGACTTGGAACTGGCAACACTAAACACCACACTTGGCTGGGAATCAGTTCTTATTTCCCCCAGTAGACTTGGACTCCTTCTCATGCGGGACGAAGTCGGGCTGGGAATCAGTTCTTATTTCCCCCAGTAGACTTGCCAATGTGGCGGTCACGCAGCGACATTAGCTGGGAATCAGTTCTTATTTCCCCCAGTAGACTTGCTCCCTGCGATGCGAGCACACCGCATTAGGCTGGGAATCAGTTCTTATTTCCCCCAGTAGACTTGGCCTGTTGCAGAGTCAGGAAGCTAAACCTGCTGGGAATCAGTTCTTATTTCCCCCAGTAGACTTGGGAATCAGGTACACGGGTGGGAAGTCATGCTGGGAATCAGTTCTTATTTCCCCCAGTAGACTTGAGATACCATCCAGGCCGCATGCAGACGCGCTGGGAATCAGTTCTTATTTCCCCCAGTAGACTTGCCTCCCTCATCACAGGCACAAACACCCTGCTGGGAATCAGTTCTTATTTCCCCCAGTAGACTTGACGTTGGTCATCGGGTTCTTTATTCGTTGCTGGGACTCCGTTCTTATTTGGCGGAGTTGCCTGGGCGGCCCCCCGCCCAACCACCCCACCCCAGCGGCGCCGCCGAGGGACTATGCCCAACAAGGAGT
>JAISJO010000023.1 GCA_031261485.1 Propionibacteriaceae bacterium
CCTGTGGCAATCTGTCGAACGACTCATCCTTCCAGAAGGTAGCAGCGATTGTTGGTTCAGCGCTCGCTGATGGGGTCCTCACTGAAGAGGAGAAGGCGTCAATCCTCGCAGTCATTGACTCTGTTCTGGACGTGACCGAAGACGGCGCTGAGGTCGTCTTTGATGGCCGTTCGTTCTGTCTGAGCGGGAACTTCACGCATGGCTCGAAAGCCGAAGTCGAGCAGCACATCACGTCGCGCGGAGGATCCATTCTCAAGTCGGTGACGCGGAAGTGCGACTACGTTGTGGTTGGAGAGTTGGGCAGTGATGCGTTCTCATTCGGGAACTTTGGAGCCAAGGTGGCCAAGGCACGCGAACTGCAAGACAGTGGGCTGCCCATCACGGTGATTCCTGAGTCGGGGCTGTACTAGGCGGCGCCACAAGTCAAGACTCAACAAGTCCCACTGATAGGACTTGTGAATGGGACCTATTGGCGTGTAGACTGGAGTCATGACGTACACGGTCGAATACAAGCGAAGCGCAGAAAAGACTCTGGCCAAGCTCCCCAAAGCGACAGCCAAGAAAATCCGCGCAGCAGCCGACGCATTGGCCGAAGAGCCACGACCTGCCGGGGTCAAGAAACTCGTCGGTGCCGACGACTGGAGAATCCGCGTCGGGGACTACCGCGTCATTTACACCATCCAAGACAGAAAACTCATCGTGGAAGTGGTCAAGATCGGCCACAGAAGCGACATTTACAGAAAGCTGACGAAATGAGCGCCCTCATGCCCACCATCATCCCTATCAGCGAAGCGAAACCCCGCCTTGCCGCCCTCATCGACACTTCAGAGACTGAGGACGTGGTCCTCACCAGACGCGGCCACGCCGCCGCCGTCCTCATCTCCACCGACCGCTACACTCAACTCCTCGACCGTCTCGAAGACCTCGAAGACTCCCTGGACGCCGCCCGAGCAGCCGGAGAACCATCGTCACCGGCCGACGAAGTGTACGCCCGAATCGGTCTCAACGACTGAGACACGCCTGGACCACTCACATGGGTTACATTCGGGACCGGTGGACCAAACCCGGCAGCAAGGCCCACAACGAGCGATGGGGCAAAGGCCGACGCTGGCAAGCCGTGTGGACCGACCCGGACACCGGGAACAGTCGCTACAGGGCCTTCGCCACGAGAGACGCTGCCGAGGAGCTCCTCCGGAACGCTGACCAACCCAAGGGATCGGCGTCCGGGCAGACCACGACCTTTCGACAGGCTTGGGAGCGGTGGCAGAGCGCGTCCGTCCATCACAAGGCCTCCACCAGAGCGTCGGTGCAGCAGACCTCGGACACCATGATCCTCCCCCACATCGGCGACCTCACCCTCGCCCAGCTCGACCGCGCCACACTCCAAGGCCTCGTCAAGACGTGGATCGAGGACGACGGCTACGCTGCCTCCCGCATCCAGGTCGCTTGGTCTTACATCACGGGGCCTCTCAAGCTCGCCGTCCTCGATGGCGTCATCGGCAAGACGCCATCGATGGGAGTGAAACTCCCCAAACGGACACGCACGAAGGTCGTGCCCCTGACTGTCGAAGAAGTCGAGACGATCACTGGAAGGATGACGCCACGGTTGAAGGCCATGGTCGTCCTGGGCGCCGCCACGGGCATGAGGTCTGGCGAGCTGCGCGGCCTGACCTGGGACCGCATCAGCGTCGACGGCACGATCACCGTGGACAGGCAGCTCCTCGATGAGAGGCAGGGCGCGCAGCACCTGGAGCCAGTCTTCGACACGCCCAAGACTCCAGCGTCGAACCGTCGGCTGAAGGTGCCTGCGGCCATTCTCCAGGTCCTGGGGGCCCACCGAGCCTCCTACCCTGCCAACGACACGGACCTGGTCTTCCGGAGCCGCTACGGCACTCCTGTGACCCGCAAGACGGCCGGCAACGCCTGGAGGTCGGCCATCACCGGTATGCCCGGGATGAGGGCCCGAAGCGGCTGGCACGACCTGCGACATTTCCACGCCTCCCTGTTGATCGCAGGAGGGTTGAGTGTGAGGGCTGTCGCGGATAGGCTCGGACACGACGACCCCACGGAGACTCTGAGGACGTACGCGCACTTGTGGCCGACCGATGAGGGTCGGGTCCTGGTGGCCGTCGATGAGGCACTTTCAGGCATGTTGACTGGCAAGGCACTGGCACAGGTTTCCGTTTAGGCTTGTCAGAGGTATGTCAGGCAGTGTCCGGCTTAGAGGTCAGCTCATCCGCCTCCCACGAGGGTTTGGCCTTGTCAGCCGAGGTTATTGCACTATTCCCGATGTCCAGGATTCCGTCACTTTGGCGGTCACAGTCTCCCAGTCCATTGCCCCTTTGGCGTGGGCAAGCAGGTACTTGGCGAAGTCAGCGCCGAACTGCTCGTCCGGGAATGACCAGGAGGCATACGGCACCGACTTGATGCCGTTGCGGGCAATCCACGAGACCGCGTCTATCGCCAGCGGGTCGGGAATACCCTCATCGGGAGCGATGGTGTCGTAGGGCGAAACGAAGCCGAGGTCGTTGACCACGAACATCTTCCCTTCTTTCGAGGAGAACAGCCAGTACAGGAAATCAAGGGAGGCCTGCTGGTCCTCAGCAGAAACGTGAGAGTTGATGGCGAAGTAGGAGGGCGAGGAGACGGACAGCCCTTGCGTGGATTCTCCTGGTCCGCCGATATACAGTGGAAGGAAATGCATGTTGTGCTCCTGAACGGCATTGCCCTGGATCGCGGAGACCTCTTCCCACGTATGCGTGTCGCCAAAGAGGAAGATCGAGCGCCCCATGGCGAACTCCACGAGTCCCTGCGCTCGAGTGACGTCCCCGAGGGTTTCCGGCGCATGGGTGCAATTGGTGGTGGCTAGGTCAAACAGATTGCCCATGTCGGCACCGTACGTGAAGTCGATTTCGGGAGGGATGACGCGGGTCAAGTCAGCAGTGTCCCTGAACTCATCATGCAAGGCGGTGTCAGCAAAATGGTCTTGCCACCGCGGTGTTTGTTCGAGGCCGAGGGGGATGGCGGAAAAGACTCCGGTGATGCCCAGGGCCTCCTTGTGGGCAGTCATGTCCTCCACCACCTGCTTGAGCAGGGAGAAACTGGTGATCTGTTCGGCGGATGTGAGCGACACTGCTTTGGTTGTCAGCGCGAAATACTTCTTCATCAAAGAGTCGTTGTACACGATGCCGAAAGCCTCGATTCCCAAGGGCAAGCCGTACACCCCTGCCGCGTTGGAGATAGCCAGTGTCGGATCATGCAGGTGCGCGTACAACTGCGAGTCCGAGACTTCGGCGACGTACCCTCGGTGATTCGCGTACCCCTGCGGGCCGAAGATTTCAAAGATGCTCGGTTCACGTGTCCTGGCGAACTCCGCTGCCAGTGTTTGCTCGTAGGCGCCCTCGACAGCGGTGAATATCTGGATGTCGACACCTGTTTGTGCGTGGTAGACCTGCGCGATTTGGGCGTACGTGCTGATCAGTCCCACGTTCGAGTTCAAGAAGTAGACCGTTCCCGGCGCGGCGGTGGGCGCAATAGAACCGCACGCAGTGACGGTGAGTGCGAGGGCGACGCTCAAGCCCACAGCGCACAATCGTGTTCTCCTCACGGGAACCCTCTCTTATCTGCCACCAAGTTCCGATGGACGAAACCTCACCTCCACGACTGTACAGGACCAGGGTTCGTGCGACCATTCACACTCAGATATACACCAATTCGCCTGTGGAGTCGGTGATGCGAAGGTGGGGAATCTCCTGTTCAGTGTTGATTTCCACATCGATCCACTCCCCGGAATCGGCGCGCGTTTGATAGGTCACTTTGCGGTAAATCTTCGAGGTGACTTCGACATTCGCTGTGGGTATCCATGGGTGTGTGCGTCGGACATGGGACAGGAGTTGCCATGTGCGCTGGGTTTGGGCCATGTCCGACTGGCCGTTCAGGTCGAGACCTTCGGGACCGCCTTGCGGCAGTGCTGGCCTGATGGCGTCGTCGCCGCCTTCGCGTTCCTCTTTGACTCCCGTCCATCCCCATTCGTCGCCGTAATAGATCGCGGGCATGCCGGGCAGAGTCATGACGATGCCCGCTGCGACATGCGCCCCTGCCACTGAGACCTGGGAAGCGATGCGGGTGACGTCGTGGTTGCCCACGAAGGTCCAGGGCAGTTCTCGGCCGCGCGTGGCTTGGTGCCGTTGCAGCGCCCAGACCAATTCGTGTGGATTGCGGTCCTTGATTCCGCTCCAGATAGCCTTCCACAACTCGTATTGAGTGATGGAGTCGAGCCCCGCTTCCTCGGCGAGTGTGCCGTAGTCACCGTGGAGAATCTCGCCCATGACGAGGGCGTCTGGATAGGTCGTTTTCACTTCGGCTATGACCTTGGCCAGGAAGGGTCCAGGAATCCGGTAGGCGGCGTCCAAACGCCACCCGTCGATGCCGCGCGCCAGCCAGTACTCCATGATGGACTTCACGTAGTCGTGAGCTTCCGCGCTGGCGTGGTCGATCTCCACCAAGGACTCGTGGCCTTCGAAGCGGGAAAGCCCATCGGGGCGTGTTGGGTCTCGCCTGAAGAGTCTCCCAGCCTCGGAATCCAAACCGTCCAGGCGCGCTTGTTCCACTCGGGGATGGTTGGACGCGACGTGATTGAACACCCCGTCGAACATGACTCGGATTCCGCGCTGGTGGCAGGCCGCGACGAGTACGGCGACGTCGGACTCATCGCCAAGGCGAGGATCGACGCTTGTGTGGTCGAGAATGTCATACCCGTGGCTCGCCGAGGCGAAGATCGGCCCGAGCTGGAGGCCGTTGCAGCCTAGAGACACGACATGGTTCAACCAGTTCTCCAGGATGCGCAGCCGATGGTGTACCCCTGGTTCGTCGGCAGTTCTGATTGGGGCTGAGCAGGCGCCTAACGGGTACACGCTCCACCAGATGGCGTGTGGTGCCCAAGAAATGGTCATGGTTCAGCCTCCTCAGAAGTGGCCAGCAGGTCAGCGCTGGTCACGGACTCAGTCTAGGGGTGAAGTGAGAGCCCATGCCCGTAGGACAAGTCCCAATTCCCTCATTGCTTTTGCCCAGGCAACAGCATAGAATTTTGCCTCTTGCGTACATTCGTGGTGCGCCAAGGCGCCATCGACGACATCCGCACTGACGAGGGACAATCATGGAATACGCCATCCGCACTGAGCATCTGACCAAGTCGTTCGGCGCTGTCCGAGCGCTCAAGGACCTCAATCTCGCAGTGCCCACTGGTACGGTCACCGGCTTCTTGGGTCCCAACGGCGCTGGGAAGTCCACAACCATCCGCGTCCTCCTTGGCTTGCTGCACGCTGATTCAGGTGAGGCAGTCCTGCTTGGAGGGAGCCCGTGGCGCGACGCAGTCGCTTTGCACAAGCGCCTCGTGTACGTCCCTGGCGATGTCGCTCTGTGGCCCAACCTCACCGGAGGACAAATCATCGATGTGCTCTCCGCACTTTCGGGAGGCGTCGAGAAGGCACGTAAAGAGGAAATGATTGAGCGCTTCCAACTCGACCCGAGAAAGAAGGCCAAAGCCTATTCCAAAGGCAACCGCCAGAAAGTGGCTCTGGTCGCCGCCCTCGCCTCCCGAGCGGAATTGCTCATCCTCGACGAGCCGACCTCTGGTCTCGACCCCATCATGGAAGCTGAGTTCCAAGCCTGCATCCGCGAAGTCAAGAACGAAGGTTGCTCGGTCCTCCTCAGTTCCCATATCTTCGCCGAGGTGGAGAAACTGGCGGACACCGTGACCATCATCCGTGAAGGCAAGGATGTCGAGTCCGGCACCCTCGACCAGTTGCGCCATCTGACGCGCACCGAAGTCAAGGCAACGTTTGCCCAACAGCCCGACTCTCTGGCCACAATTGTGGGAATCCATGATTACCGCCTCGTGGATGGCGAGGCGTCTTTCGCCGTGGATCACGACCACCTCTCGACTGTGCTGTCGGCCATAGCCTCGCTCAACCCTGGGTCGCTCACTGTCGCTCCCGCATCCTTGGAGGAAATCTTCCTGTCGCACTACAAAGAAGACGTGGGCGAGTTCAGCGAGAAGAACGCTACCCAGACTCGTTCGACTTCGGGAGAAGTAAAGTGACCACGCTCACTTTCCAACGACAACCCGTCGCCAACCTGGGCGCCTTGCTTCGGTTCATGGCGCGGTACAACTGGGTGCGACTGGTCCTGTGGTTCCTTCTGACCGCCGGAATGCTCGCGTTCATCGCCGTCTACTACCGCAGCCTCAATGAGGACGACCCGAACTTCCGCGCGAGCCTCGAATCCGTGTCCGCTGTGCCATCGATGATGGCGATGGCAGGCATCCTCTCCAACTTCACTCCCCTGGGTTCGGCTGTGTGGATCAAGGCGTGGATGTTCATCGCTGTCATGCTCGGCATCGGCATGGTCTTCCTGGTCACGCACAATCTGCGCGCCGACGAAGACGCAGGTCGCACAGAGGTCTTCCGTTCCCGTCCCCTGGGCATTCACTCCTCCTATGTCGCAACGCTGATCATGACTGTCGGGGTGTGCGTCATTTCCGGCGTGGGGTGTGCGGTGGTCCTCAATGCCTTGGGCCTAGTGGACACTGATTCGAAGGGTTGCTGGGTCTTCGGATTGTCCATCATGGCCGTGGGTTTCCTTGGTGTGGGCCTGGGCCTGCTGGCCAATCAACTCGCCGCTTCGTCGTCTGGCGCCAACGGGATTGGCATTGGGATATTCATCGTTGCCTATCTGTTCCGCATGGCCGCCGACATGCAAGCGACCCATGACCCCGTCTCCGGGACAATCGATGACACTGCCCTGATTTGGGTCAATCCTCTCGGCTGGGCAGAACGCATGGATCCGTGGGGCCAGAATCGCCTGTGGCCTGTGTTCGCCCTGTTCGGTCTCATGGTCGTCTGCGCTGGGATCGGATGGGTCATTGAGACTCGTCGTGACTACGGTGGCTCTCTTCTCGCTGTGAGACCTGGCAACCCCGACGCTGGACCGCTCATGACAAGCGTGTGGGGTCTGACACTGCGCCTCCAGAGGGTCTCTTTCTTCGTCTGGGCGTTGGCCGTGGCAGTGTTCGCCCTGATGTTCGGAACCGTCGTGCATCAGTTCACAGACTTCCTAGACGCCATGCCAGCCGGGATGTACACCGGTATCGAGCCGCTCAAAGCCGTCGGCGCTCTCTTCGTGTGCATGTTGGCGCTGTGCATCGGGGCCTTCGTCATCCAGTCTTCACAGAACCTCATCATCGACGACACCCATGGCCTTTTGGAGTACCAACTCAGCGGAGCAGTCTCGCGTCTGGGATGGGCTGCACAACGCCTAGGCGTGACGTGCGCGTGGGCGCTGGTCCTCCTGGCTATCGCCGGGGCATGCTTCGCCGGGTCTTTCGTGGCCACCACAGGCGACAACACCCAATTCGTGCCCCTTTTCGCGGCTTTGTTCGCCTATGTGCCATCCTTGTTGTTCTTGATGAGCGTGGTCGTTCTAGGCCTGGGCTGGTGGCCAAGAGCCGGAATCGCCGTCGGATGGGCCGTGTTCGCAGTCTTCTGGTTCCTCATGCTTCTGGGCGAGACCTTGTCCCTGCCCACGGCTGTGTTCAACTGGCTGCCCTTCATCTCCACAAGTTCGGTCCCAGCCAACCCAGTGGACTGGACCAAGATTGCGGTAACCGGCCTCGTCTCGCTGTCCATGATTGGCCTTGGTCTGCTGGGCTTCCGCCGACGCAACATCCCTGCGTGATCGTGCGCCGCCGGTAAGGACTGGTCCACGGTTTCGAATGGGTCTGTCTGTCCGAGAATAGGCAAGCGCCGTTGCGCACAGTCGCTGCTTCCCAACATGCCGTGTGCCACCCCGTCAGCCAGTCGATGCGCTGCCAGTCTCCCCTTGTGGCAGCAGGAAACTAGAGCGCGCGGCGCACCAAGATCCGGTCGCATTCCGAGCAGCGCAGCAATTCATCAGGGGGCGCAGCGGTGTACCTGTTGAAGTCGGTGACAGTGGCTTCTAGGCCACATCCCGAGCAACGTCGTCCTTCCAGACGAGCGACTCCCACCCCACCTGAGCGGGCTCGTATCTTTTCGTACAAAGTCAGGACCTCGGGAGCGATGGCCGACGCGGTCTGGGCGCGGGTTGCCTGGAACCCTCTCGCTTGGGAAGCCAACTGGCCCACCTCTGCGTCCCGGGCGTCCACGGCGGCGTGCAACTCGGCCTCGACTTCTTTGACCTCTTCGCCCAGCGACGCCACCTGTGCGCTTGTCATTTCCAGAACGTCCATGGCCTCCAGCTGGGTGTCTTCCAAGTCGGAAATGCGCTGCTTGAGGTGCGCGATCTCGTCAATGGCGTTCGACAGAGCTTTGGGGTCCATCGCGCCGGCGTCCACTCGCGCCTGGTTGCGGATCAAGCGTTCCCTCACCGGCACAACATCCGCCTCGGCGCGCTCCGCCGCCAACTCGACATCCCCCAGCTCGGTCTGAGAAGCAGTGAGGCGGTCAGCCACTTCGGTTCGTCTCTGCTTCAGTGCAGCGATGGTGGCATGGATCGGCAAGGTCGACACCTTGTGCTTGAGTGAGTCAACAGCAGAATCGTCCCCCTGCACACTCAAGAGTCGGGCCAAGTCCTCGGGATTCACTTTCATAATGGGCCACTCTACCGTCTCTGCGAGACAGACCGCAGACGTGCCTACAACAGCAGTCCGGCGAGGAACGTCCTCACCGCTTCAGGGTCAAATGGGCCGACAGCGTTGGTCTTTGCGGGTCCTGTGAAAGAGTCTGGAGGATCAGTTTCGGCGACCATAATCTTCGGCGAGACAGTATTGTTGCTTACATCGATAATGGCAACTACAGACAGAGTCGTGATGGCGGATCCACCCCCTGTGTAGGTTCCCACCACTGAACCGTTCTCGGAAGTGACATAGAGGACATAGCTGCATTCCGCCCTCGTGGCTGCCAAGTGTGAGTTGGGGATGTTGGCGTAGTCTCTGCCTGCCAGAGCCGCCTGGAGGGAGTGATACTCACCGTGAGGCTGATCCTCGTAGGTGATGTACGCATTGCTCGTGTAGATGATCACTTTGCCTTCAATCTTGTTCGGTGCCACCCCTTCCTGTAACTTCCCTCCCTTGTAACTCTCCACCAAGTCCTTCAACCATTGTTCGTCGCTGGGCGGCTTGGTCTCTTTAGGTGTCTCTGGAATCGCGACCTGATCAGCAGTGAAGGACTCTGCGTCCATCATCTGAAGTGTCCGTATGTTCGGATACTGCCTCAAGGATTCAAGCATCTCGGCGTCTCTGGCCCTGAGTTTGCCATCGCGCAGTTCCCCAGTGAAGGAGACATCACTCAGCGTCTTGCACCGACCAATCGCATCGAGCTTGTCATAGTGACGATCATTGTCACGCGAGCGGAAGAGAACGAGTTTCTGGAGAGCCGGTTGTGTCTCCAGCCCTTCAAACGAAATGGTGGAACCATCCACCATGGAGACATCGAAAGTCAGCTCTTGCAGTGTCGGCATAACGGGGAGAGTGGCAATAGGCTCGGTGATGCTGATGCCCAGGCTCGTGAGGTTCACGACATCGCCTAGGAAGCCTACGTCAGCGTACCTCCCATGTATGACAGTGAGGTCGACAGACGTGAAGTGAATGTCGTGGAGTTTCTCTGCGAAGTCCCAATCGCCGAAGAACTCCGGGGCATTGGTGAGGTTGTCCACTTTGAGAACCATTCGAACGTCTTGGTCATCAAGGAAAGGCTTCATTGCCGCAAACAGGGTACCTGTTACTTCCTCGATATCGATGATGAGGGTGTCGTCAAGAGGGTTGTATCTCAGCGACGCCATGCCCGGAGCGGCCTTGTCGCTGTCCTTCCACACAAGGTCTGGCGTGGAGTCGACTGTGTTGATCGTCGGATCTGCCCCGATGGCGGCCACGCCCACCAGGAAGGCTGTTTCCGTCGGCGTGCTTCCCTCTGGGACCTTTCCGCCCGGATACTGATCGTCCACAGCGCTGTCACCAAAGCAACCGGTCAGACCGCCAACTAGAGCGAATGAGCATGTGATTGCGACCAAACGACCCCACTGGCTCTTCATCGGAAACTTCCTCTCCTAGATCAAGCAATCTGAACTCTACCGTTTGGCTCCCCTTGCCGCGCTCAGCCGACTTCTGTACCAATACCGTGCCCCAAATCGCGATTTCCCGACCGTTCTTGGTACAGAACTGCCTGACTAGGTCCACCTGTCGCTCGCGCGTAGAATGTGCGGGTGAGTGAAAAGATTCCCGCCCTTCCCAATCGTGCCCTGCCCTATTCTGAGGCGTTCAAAGCCTTCATCCCGCAGGATTGGGCACCGTATCCCTCCGAGATGCCTGCGCCTCTTCCCGCCACCGCGCACACTGCGGCCCGGCGCTCTGCCATCACGGCACAGTTTCCCGGTGACCGACTCGTCATCCCCGCTGGGGGACTCAAAGTCCGCACCAACGACTGCGACTTTCGGTATCGCCCGCACTCCGCCTTTGCGCACTTGACTGGGCTCGGCGAGGACTTGGAAGAAGACGCTGTGCTCGTCTTGGACGCAACATCGGCCACGGTGTACTTCCATGCGCGCGTTCCCAGGACAGACCCCGAGTTTTACTCCTCGTCTCGCTATGGCGAAATGTGGGTCGGCGAGCGCCCTTCCATTGAGGAAATGTCTGCTCTGACAACGCTCGACGTACATGACATCGCCGAGTTGAACGTCGCACTCGCCGCACCTGTGGAAGGCAAGCTCCGCGTGGTCCCTGATGTGGACGCCCATGTCAGCGCCCTTGTGGACGCCTTGCGCGGAATCGATGCGGAAGCCGACAACGAGCTCCAGGTCGCGCTTTCGGAGTTGCGTCTCATCAAGGACGATTTCGAGATCGCCGAGTTGGAACGGGCTTGTGCGGCCACCAAGGTTGGTTTCGAAGCAGTCATCGCCGACCTGCCCGAGGCAGTGCGCAGGGGCAGGGGCGAACGGTGGGTCGAGGGTATCTTCGGCCTGCATGCCCGCCATTTGGGTAACGCCATCGGCTACGATTCCATCGTCGCTGGCGCGGACCACGCCAACACCCTCCATTGGATTCGCAATGACGGCGACCTGCGCGACGGTGATTTGCTCTTACTGGATGCCGGGGTCGAGGTTGAATCGCTGTACACCGCCGACATCACTCGTACGCTCCCCGTCAATGGCCGGTACTCCCCCGCGCAACGCAAGGTGTACCAGGCGGTCCTGGACGCACAGCAGGCAGGCATGGATGCCGCCAAACCAGGTGCGAATTTCCTTGACGTCCACTGGGCCGCCGTTCGTGTTCTTGCCGAAAGACTGGAACAGTGGGGCCTCCTGCCGGTCAGTGTGGAGGAGACACTGTCCGAAGAGGGTGGCCAATGGCGTCGCTGGATGGTCCATGGCACCTCCCATCACCTCGGCATCGACGTACACGACTGCGCCCAGGCTCGCGCCGAGCAGTATAGACAAGGCACGCTCAAACCCGGCATGGTCATCACCGTGGAACCCGGGCTCTACTTCAAATCCACCGACCTGCTCGTGCCTGATGAATTGCGCGGCATCGGCGTGCGCATCGAAGACGACATTCTCATCACCGAGGATGGTTGCCGCAACCTCTCGGGCGCGTTCCCGCGCGACCCCGCCGAGGTGGAAGCATGGATCGCTCAGGTCCAAGCGCGGTAATGACTCGCCTGTGACTAGTCCCTCTCGCTTTCATGGTGTGAACACCGGTCTGAATAGGTAAGGTGGTGGACGTGCGCAGGGTGACCTTGGACGATGTGGCCTCAGCAGCGGGTGTGTCGCGGGCCACTGCGTCGCGTGCGCTCACAGGTTCGGGGCCTGTCTCTCCACAAACCGCTGACAAGGTGCGACACGCCGCACAGCGGTTGTCTTTCTCTCCCAACCAGGCCGCGCGGGCTTTGGCGTCGTCTCGGACCCAGACCATCGCGCTCGTGATCCCTGAGCCGGATTCGCTCGTCTTGGGTGACCCCTTCTTGTCCTGCGCCATCACAGGCGTCTCTGAGGCTTTCCGCGCCACCGACTACCAAGTCGTCCTCCTCATGGTCCGCCCCGACGAGCCACCCGCCAAAGTGGCTCGTGTCCTGCGGTCCGACTATGTGGATGGGGCCATCGTCGTCTCCCAGCACCGCTCAGATCACGTCGCCCAAATCATCGCTGACAACGACATACCCGCGGTGTACGTGAGCCGCCCATGGACTGGGTCGGGGATGTACGTGGACCTCGACAATGTCCGGGTCGGCGAGATCGCCACGCGCCGACTCATCGACGTGGGAGCCCGCCGTATCGCGTGTATCGCCGGGTCGCCCGACATGATTCCCGTGCAAGACCGCACGAACGGCTGGCATCGGGCCCTGGCGCAAGCTGGACTGACTCCCGGACCAATGTGCAACGCAACATTCACGCTTGCTGGAGGGGAGCAGTGTATGCGAGCCATACTGGCCACGGACCCCCAGGTCGATGGAGTCTTCGCCCAGTCTGACCTCATGGCTGCTGGCGCGATTCGTGTCCTGCGTGACCACGGAATAGATGTGCCAGGCAAGGTGAGGGTCATCGGCGTGGACAACGCCGAGGTTGGCCGCACAACAGTGCCTCCCCTGTCGTCTGTGACCAACCCTGCGGCTGAGTTGTCCCTGCGGGCCGCTCGGATGCTGTTGCGCGTCATCGACAAGGAAGAGGTCAGCCCCGACATTCTTCAGCCCGAGCTGGTATTGCGAGAGTCAGCGTAGGGGCCCGTCGGGGCGCCAATTGAGAATATCGCTCTCGGAGCACCCTTCCACAGAAGTATTTCCGCTTGCTGCGTTTGTCTCTAGTATGGCTGACAATGCTAAATGTCGATACGGTCCGTGTCGAGGGAGTACGCCCCTTCGATGATGAGGTCACGACGCGGGCCGACTTCGTTACCCATCCATACCTCGAAAGACCTCGAAGCCGCTTCCATGTCGGAAACTCGAAGTCTGCGCAGGGTCCGATGCGAAGGGCGCATGGTGGTGTCGGCAAGCTGGTCGGCGTCCATCTCACCCAACCCCTTGTACCTCTGAGGTTCCTTGAACCGAACCCCCTTCTTGGTCAGTTCTGCCATCTTGCGCTGGTACTCAGGGTCGGAATAGGTGTAAATGTACTTTTCAGTCCCCTTTTTCGGGTTGAGTATCTCGAAGCGATGCAGAGGCGGGACAGCCGTGTACACCCGACCGGCGTCCACGAGCGGGCGCATGTACCGGAAGAACAGCGTGGCCAGCAGACAACGGATGTGAGCCCCGTCAGAATCGGCGTCAGCCATGAAGATGACCTTGCCGTACCTGGCCTGGTCGAGGTCGAAAGTCCTCCCAGAACCGGCCCCGATGACCTGGATGATGGAGGCACACTCGACGTTCTTCAGCATGTCAGTCACGGACGCCTTCTGGACGTTGAGGATCTTGCCTCGAATCGGGATGAGAGCTTGGAACTCCGAGTTGCGCGCCAACTTGGCGGTCCCCAGAGCCGAGTCGCCCTCCACTATGAACAATTCTGTCTTATCCGGGTCGGCGCTGCGGCAGTCCGACAGTTTGGGAGGCATGGACGAGGAAGCGAGAGCATTCTTCGCTCTGACGGTCTCCTTGTGGGTGCGTGCCGCCACGCGAGTCCTCGATGCGGCGACCACCTTCTCCATCACCGTTCTAGCCTGAGGTTTGAGCGCTGCCTTTGTGCTCGTCAGGAACTCAGTGATCTGGTCTTCGACCACTTTGGCCACCAACTTTGTGACTGCTGGCGTGCCGAGGACTTCCTTGGTCTGGCCCTCGAACTGAGGCTCCGCCAGTCGGACAGTCACAACAGCGGTGAGTCCTTCCATGATGTCTTCTCGGGTAATCTCGTCGCCTGCCTTGGTGAGCCGAGTCCCGTCGAGCACCTTAGTGAATGCCCTCGTCAGACCGCGCTCGAACCCTTGAACATGGGTGCCGCCCTTGGGTGTGGCGATGATGTTGACGAAGGAGCACACACGCGCTTCATAGCCGGTCCCCCACCGCACTGCCACCTCGATGTCGAGGTCGCGCTCGACATCTTGCGGAGTCATCGCGCCAGCGTCGTCCAACATGGGCACAGTCTCCACGAAGGTTTCATTGCCTCGCAGCGTGACCACGTCACTCACGGGCGGATCGGGGGCGAGGAACTCACAGAACTCCGCGATGCCACCATCGTGAACGAACTCTTCGGAGCGCACTTCTTGGCCGCGCCTGTTGGTGACGACCAGTTTGAGACCGGGGACGAGGAAGGCGGTCTGACGTGCCCGTTCCTCGAGGTGTCCAAGCGATAAATGCGCGTCTGACAAGAAGATTTGGCGGTCGGGCCAGTACTTCACCCGCGTCCCGGTAACACCCTTCGCCACTTTGCCGACCTTGGTCATGCCGCTGCGAGGCGTGAACGACGCATTTGGGCCGTCCCCGGAGAAGACCCCGGCGACTCCCCTGCGAAAGCTCATCGCCCACGTCGCACCTTCACGGTCGACCTCGACATCGAGGCGGGAGGAGAGGGCATTGACCACGGACGAGCCCACACCGTGCAGACCGCCAGCGGCGTTGTACATGCCTGTGCCGAACTTGCCGCCCGCATGGAGTTTCGTGAACACGACCTCGACGCCAGCCAATCCGGTCTTCGGTTCGATGTCCACGGGGATACCTCGGCCATGGTCGTCCACTTCGACGGAACCGTCCTCATTGAGGAAGACCGCGATGGACTTGCCGAACCCCGACAGCGCCTCATCCACCGAGTTGTCGATGATCTCCCACAGACAATGCATGAGACCTTTGGTGTCGGTGGACCCGATGTACATGGCTGGGCGCTTCCGCACAGCCTCCAGGCCCTCCAAAACGAGCAATTGGCGTGCACCATACTCCGCAGAGACGGCGTGCTTGCGAGCGGGGGTTTCAGTCACTCAAGAAGCTTAGTCGTCCGCCGCATCGGAGACCGGCAAGGCGGCGGGCGTGTCTGGTTCCTGCACTTCTTCAGACCCCTCCGAGGGACTCGACTCCGTCACTTCTTCCGTCTCCTCAGCCTGACTCGGTTCTGTCGCCTCATCCGGTTCCTCAGCCTGACTCGACTCCGTCACTTCTTCCGGTTCCTCAGCCTGACTCGGTTCCGTCTCTTCTTCAGCCGCCTCGGACTCACTCGAGTCCTCCACCGCTTCGAGTTCCTCCGAGGGACTCGACTGGGTCACTTCTTCCGCATCCTCGTCAGGAGTGTGGACAGACATCGTGCCAGGCAGAATACCGTGCATACGGACAATGCACCCATCCTCATCGAAATAGATCTCCAGTTGGGAGCCATCCTCAAAGCCCAGGCTCACCAAGTCGGGTTCCTCCACGACGTCGAGGTCGTGTGCGGCCGCGTACACATTGACAATGTTGCGGTGGGCAGCCGGCACGTATCCTCGCGCCGCGGTCAGGTACTTGACGGCTGTGACCGCCGTTGGCTGCTCGTCGGTCAGTTGGGAATCCGTGATCGCCACATAGAGTCGCCCGCCTGGGTATGGCGCGGAGAAGATGGCCCCACCCATAATCTGCGGGGACCCGACCAGCGCCAGAGACGCGGCAGGAGTCAGACCCAAGTCGAGAATGCCGGTCACATCGAAGGAAGGCTCTTGGAACTCCCACAGCCCGGCCTCCTGCCCGAACTCCTTCAGGGGACGGGCGCGAGTGATGGCGATGGCCCTGGGGTCTAGTCCAGAGTCCGCCCAGGACCACAGCCAGGAGTTGTCTTCTTCCGTGACTGAACCGAGCAGGGCGAATTGCAGGCGGTGTCCATTGAGCGTGATGAGTCCAGCCGACAGGTTGATTTCCCAGTCCGGAGATTCTGAGCCGATAACCTCAGCCAGGCGCGACTGACCCTCGATGAGTAGAGCCGCGTGGGCGCTCACCCAGGTGTTCAGCATGTCGTGGGTGCGCGGCATGGCTCAGTCCAAGTAGTCCCGTAGAACCTGAGAACGAGAAGGATGTCGCAGTTTGGACATCGTCTTCGATTCGATTTGGCGGATGCGCTCGCGGGTCACACCGTACACACGCCCGATCTCGTCAAGGGTCTTCGGTTGACCGTCTGTCAAGCCGAAACGCATGGACACGACCCCGGCCTCACGCTCGGACAAGGTGTCCAGAACATCATGAAGCTGCTCCTGGAGGAGGGAGAAGTTCACAGCGTCGGCAGGAACGACGGCTTCCGAGTCTTCGATGAGGTCGCCGAACTCGGAGTCCCCATCCTCACCCAGGGGGGTGTGCAGAGAGATGGGCTCACGTCCGTATTTCTGAACCTCGACGACCTTCTCGGGAGTCATGTCCAATTCGTGGGCGAGTTCTTCAGGCGTGGGTTCGCGGCCCAGGTCCTGGAGCATCTGGCGCTGGACGCGGGCGAGTTTGTTGATGACCTCGACCATGTGGACGGGGATGCGGATGGTGCGAGCCTGGTCAGCCATGGCGCGAGTGATGGCCTGTTTGATCCACCAGGTCGCGTACGTCGAGAACTTGTAGCCCTTGGTGTAGTCGAACTTCTCCACGGCTCTGATGAGACCGAGGTTGCCCTCTTGAATGAGGTCGAGGAACAGCATGCCACGACCGGTGTACCTCTTGGCCAGAGAGACAACCAAACGAAGGTTCGCTTCCAGCAGGTGGTCCTTCGCCTGGTGGCCGTCCCTAGTGATCCATTCCAGGTCCTCTTGATCCTTGGCGGACACCCGTGATGGATCGCCCAGCGCCTCTTCCGCGAACAGTCCGGCCTCGATGCGTTTCGCTAGCGACACTTCCTGCTCCGCGTTCAGCAAGGACACCTTGCCAATTTGCTTCAGGTAATCCTTGACCGGGTCGGCAGTTGCGCCAGCGACCATGACTTGTTGCTCAGGCTCATCGGTCTCATCCGCGTCAGACAGCGAGAACGAGTCGTCCTCCGCTAGTTCTGCTTCTTCCTGCTCTGCCACAGCGGGCTGGAACTCAGACTCATCCACCGCGTCCAAGCGTCGCAGACTGGCCTCACGCCGCGATCCGTCACCCTCGGATGAAGCGACCGGCTGGGAGGCGTCTGACTCGACAACGGCCTCGGAAACTAGTTCGATTGCCGCGCTCTGATCGGCATCCTCCAACTCGACAGAATCAACCTCTGACACCGGCTCGACCAGTTCAGCCTCAAGGTCCACTGTCGTTGGAGCAGACTTCTTTTCGGTGGCGACGGCATCTGTCGCAACGGCCTTCTTTGCTGTCATGTGGCTCCTTCACTACACACCAAACCTGTGAAAGGGCAAAAAAAAATCCTGACCTGTCAAGGTCTTCTCAGTATGCCCTACCGAAGCAAGTCGGTCAATTCGAGCCCCACCTCCCACGGCCACTCATCCGCTCGCGTGCGCCCGCCATCACACTATTTCAGTTTTCCGGGAATGAAAGTCAAGCACAGCACGTTGAATCACAGGAAGGTAAACGAAAGGACACCATGACACTCACGACAACTCGGCCTCGCGTCACACGCCAGAAGGACGCCGTCGGACTGTATCTTGACCGTATTGCTCGCGCATCTTTGCTCAACGCCGAAGAGGAAGTCCAGCTCGCCCGCACAATTGAGATTGGCGTGTATTGCGACCACCTCCTCAAAACAGACATGATTCCTGACTACGTCACTCGCAACGAACTCATTGAGTTGCGCGATGCAGGGGAATCAGCCAAGAAGGATTTCATTGCTGCGAACCTGCGACTCGTCGTCAGCATCGCGCGCAAGTACGGACGAGAGTCCATGCCCCTGTCTGACATCATTCAGGAAGGCAACGTCGGGCTCATCAGGGCAGTGGAGAAGTTCGACTTCTCGAAGGGCTTCAAGTTTTCCACGTACGCCACGTGGTGGATTCGCCAGGCGATCTTCCGTGGAATCGCCGCCCAGGACCACATTGTGAAGTTGCCCGTCCACATCGCCGAGCAAATATCGAGTCTGTCCAATGCCAAGAAGCGTCTCACCGTGGAATTGGGTCGTGAACCCAGTCCGGACGATTTGGCCAAAGAACTGGGCATATCCGTGGCGGCAATCGTTGAATTGAACGCCTTCGCTCGTGCCCACACCTCCCTGGACGCGCCGGTCGGCGATGACGAATCGGCGACTCTGGGCGACCTCATCGCTTTCAAGGAAGTAATCGAGCCGGAGACCGCGCTGTTCGACGCGGAGACCGCACAAAAACTTCACGACATGTTGGACACCCTTGATGAGCGCTCGGCCGACGTCATCCGCCGCAGATTCGGCTTGGGCGACGGCAGTCCCACGAAGCTGGCTGACATTGGCGAGCAGTGGGGTATCAGCGCGGAGAGAGTTCGCCAGATCGAACGCTCCGCCATGGAAAAGCTCCAGTCCTTGACAATGGAGCCTGTCGCCTGAGGCGAGCTACCGGGCAATGAGAGCGACTGGGCACGCGGCGTGGGCCAGTACGCCTCGAACCGAGCCACCCAGGCCGAACGCCACTCTGGCCTTGACACCAAGCACCAGCAGGTCCACGCTGGTCGTCTCCTGGATGAGTTGGTCCACAAGCAGGCCCCGGCGAGCCCGCAATTGAATCGCCACGTCGGGGAAATCGGCCCGAACCGGCGCGACGAGGGACTCCAGACCTGCAGAGACTCTGTCCTCCCAGTCTCGCTCCTGGGCTGCACTGGCAGGGACGATTGAGGCGACATTGGCAGTCTGATAAGGGATGATATGCACTACGTCCAAGCCAGCCTGGCGAGACTGAGCCTCACTGGCTCCCCAGCGCAGAGCCTTGTCGCCCGATCCACCGACCGCCACGGTGATGCGATGGTTCGCGCCCGTCGGCTCAGGAGTCGAAGCAGCGGAGATGACAACCAGCGGGCAAGCGGCATTGGCCACCAGCGAGGTCGACGTTGAACCAACGAACATGCGTTCCAACCCAGAGGAGGCTCGCCTGCCAACGATGAGGATTTCGGCCTTCTTGCTCAACTCGCTCAACACAGACACCGGGTGCCCAACGAAGACGTCAGTGTGGACATGCTCAGGGTCCATGCCCTTGGCGACTGCGAGGTCCTTGGCTTGTTCGACAGCGGCCCGGCCTGCCTCTTCCATGACGGAGGGGTCATAGATGACTCCCCATCCTGCTGCCACGACACCATCGTCGGCCGCATTGACGAGCCATAGGTCTTCATCGCGTCTCTTGGCGCGCCCAATACCATATCTTGTTGCTCGGATGCCGTCTTCAGACCCATCCACACCAATGAGAATCCTCGGTCGTTCAGTCATCATGTACTCCTTGTCTCACCCTCAGTTTACGTGTTTCCGTCACCATCGGAGGGCAAGCGACCTCCTGAGGCCATGTCGTGGTCATGTCATTCCGCCCAGTCGCACGGGACCGCGCCGAGTCATCATGCGACACTGGCGACACATCACTAGGCGGGCGACTCGAATGTCGTGCGCCCCTGCAGACTCGCGGCTAGGAGGTCGTCCACTCCATCGGCAACCTTGGTCATCTCGTCCAAGGCCAACCTCAGATGAGCTGGCACGAAAGGACGAGCCGCTACCGACAATGTGGCGTAAATCTTGTCACGACTGAGATAGAACCGGACCCAGCGACTATGGGCGTTCACGTCGTTGAGAACCTCCGCGGCGCGAGAGCGACCCACCACATCATGCACAATGACAGAGAACAGTCGCACCTCTCGTGCGTCCGTCGGCAGCCTAATGAACAACATGGTCGAGCCGACGCGCACTGCGAAATCGCCATCCTCATCCGTCATCGGCACGAATCCCAGATGATCGGTCAATTCTGCCGCAACGGCCGCTGCCAGTTGCACAACATCGGTAGGCATGAAGACGGTGAGGTCCTGGTGGAGGCTGGGATCCACTGGGCCTTCTTGAAGGATGTCCGTCAGAACGTCGGAACCTAGGAAGACCGGATGCTCCACCGAGAAGACTGTGCGCAACACCGCCACCGTTGTCGCCGCCAAGTCTTGGGCGCCTTGTTGTTCAACCGTCTTCTCGTGATAGGCACCCACCACGACAAATCCAAGGTCGGCCAATGCTTTTTCCTGGACGGATGTCAGAGGCTCCCCTGCCCACGACCCGGGAACCAAGGCGGTGACCAAGAGTCGATCCCGGCAGACAAACCGCACGTACCACCTGTCATCATCTGCGTCATAGGGCACAAGCGTGAGAGGCTCGCTCTCATCCATCATCGACACGACCTCGCCCAGACGCGCCGAAAACCTCTCCCAGGCCGCGTCAAGGGAGCGATCGAAGTCGAAATCCAAACTCACAAAATCACGCTAGCACGGTCGCAGCGATGAGAATGACCACAACCGAGCAAAGAGTCGCTCTGAAAATCGTGTCGCGGGCGAAAGTCATTCTGACACAATACTTCGAGGCGAAGACGAAAATGTTTTGCGCCGGAGGCAAACAGGCGACCACCGTCACCGCGTGGACAGCCATGGGGTCGAGGTTCAGGGCGCGAGCCAGAAGGTAGGCGGCAAGGGGCTGCAGGACAATCTTGACGCACACAAGGAACCACGACTCATTTCTGTCTGCACCTGGGGAAGGCTTCGGGTCTAGACACAGGGACACCCCGAAGGCGAGCAGCATGAGAGGCACCGCAGTCGCCCCCACCATCTCAATTGGCCGGGACACAAACCCAGGCAGAGCAAACCAGGACAGGCGCGAATGAATGAGATTGACCGCCAGACCGACCAGCACGCCCACAGTCAGCGGATTGCGGAAAGGCAGTGTGACAAGGGACAGGACAGAAGGTTTGCTCCCTGTGGCCTTCGCCTGCTGGGCATCCAGCATAGCCAGACCGAGTGGTTGCAAAATGAC
>JAISJO010000038.1 GCA_031261485.1 Propionibacteriaceae bacterium
AGTATCTCCCAGTGGGCGCGTCGGCACAGAACATGTACACGGCGGCGATCCCTGCCCTGGAACAAGCACAGGATCGAGGGCTGGATGTTGTTGGGCTCATTGAGCGCGCGGCCCATCGCCAGGCCAATGCTGCCGCGTTCACCGAAGTCGTCAGTAGGTATGCCTGGGAGACCGAGGGTTTGAACGGTGTTCAACTGGCACCTTTCCAGATTCTTGCAACAGCAGGCAATACTCGATACGTGCAGTCTCATCGTTGGCACATGGACATGGCCGACCGACTGGCCGAAGCCGACCCCGAGTTCATCCGTCCCACCCGCCGCATCGAAGTCACCACCAACGACGAAGAGTCCATCGGAGCGGCGATCACCTGGTGGGAGGACATGACTACCTCCGGGGCGGAGGGCATGGTCGTCAAGCCCATGGTCGCTCCTGTTCGTAGCGGGTCCCGTCTCGTCCAACCCGGTCTCAAAGTGCGGGGGAGAGAATACTTACGCATGACTTATGGCCCTGATTACCTCGACCATCTGCCAAGCTTGCGTGGGCGTAATCTGGCCACCAAGCGCTCGCTGGCTCTGAGGGAGTACGCCTTGGGTCTCGAAGCCATTGACCGCCTTGTCGCCGATGAGCCGCTGTGGCGCAGACATGAGGCAGTTTTCGCCGTCCTCGCCCTGGAATCCGAGCCCACGGACCCACGGCTCTAGGAAACCGCCGACTCGCCATGCACCTCCCGAAGCCTGGGCCGCGCCACTGTGCGGGAACGAAGAGAGTAAGCTGATACCGATATGTCAACAAATCTGCGGGAGGGAACAGTGGGTTCAGACGAACTTGATGATGTGGTCATCCCTGAACCAGGTCCACGCGATCCGGCACAGACCGAAGCCTTTGTCATTGCCATGTGCAACCAGAAGGGCGGGGTCGGCAAGACGACGACAGCCATCAACTTGGGTGCCGCACTCGTGGAATACGGGCGTCGGGTCCTGCTCGTCGATTTCGACCCGCAAGGCTCACTTTCGGTCGGTCTGGGCGTCAATTCCCATGCTCTGGACTCCTCCATTTACGACCTGCTCATGACACGGGGAACCAACCCGCATGACATCATCCAATCCACGAAACTGCTGGGTCTGGATGTCCTTCCTGCCAATATCGACCTGTCCGCAGCCGAAGTGCAATTGGTCTCCGAAGTCGCCCGTGAGCACACCCTCACCCGCGTCATGGAACCCATCAAGAAGGACTACGACATTGTCATCATCGATTGTGCGCCCTCTCTGGGACTCCTCACGGTCAACGCTCTGACTAGTGCCGACGGTGTGCTCATTCCGTTGGAAGCCGAGTTTTTCGCCTTGCGCGGAGTGGCCATGCTCACCGACACCATCGCCAAGGTGCAGGACCGGCTCAATCCCAAACTGGAACTCATCGGCATCCTGCCCACCATGTACGACGCCCGCACTCTCCACAACCGCGAAGTCGTGGAACGAGTGGAGGAAGCCTTCGGTGACAAGGTCTTTCTCACCAAGATTCGCCGAACCGTCAAGTTCCCTGAGACCACTGTCGCAGGAGAGCCCATCACCACCTATGCGTCGAGTTCGCCGGGTGCGACCCAATATAGAAATCTTGCCAAGGAGGTGCTCTCCCGATGCCCAGCCGCGTGAGTTTGCCCGGAGCCAGCGAGCTCTTCCGTTCCACCGACGCCCCTGAAACCCCCGATGGGGTGGCATCAGGGCGAGTGCGTCATGAAGAGAAAATCACTGTCTACGTCTCGTCTGACGAATTGATCGCTCTGGAGGATGCGCGCCTGATGCTGCGCAAAGCCGGGATTGTCGTGGACAGGGGCCGTATCGTTCGAGCGGCACTCGCCTCGGCTCTGGCTGACCTGGAGGACAACGGCGCACAGTCTGGCATCGTGGCCCGGTTGGGTTCGTAGTGGTCGAGACAAACGTCGTGACTGGAGAGGCAAGTCCAGCGCCGTTCACTCTGCGCCTGTCTAACTTCGAAGGCCCCTTCGACCTGCTCCTGTCGCTTATTTCCAAGCACAAGCTGGATATCACCGAAGTGGCGTTGGCCGAAGTCACCAACGAGTTCATCGCGTACATCGGCACGCAGAGCCCCGACTGGGACCTGGATCAAGCCTCCAGTTTCCTTCTCGTCGCGGCAACTCTTCTTGACCTCAAGACAGCCCGGCTCCTTCCTCAAGGCGAGGTGGATGACGAGGACGATCTGGCCCTCCTTGAGGCCCGCGACCTACTCTTCGCCCGACTCCTGCAGTACCGCGCTTTCAAAGAAGTGGCGGCATGGATTGACTCTGTCTTGGCTGACGAGGGTAAACGATGGGCGCGCCCCGGCGGTCTGGAAGACAAGTTCACCGTCCTGCTGCCCGAGGTGGAAATCACCCTGTCCCTGGACGATTTCGCCCGCCTCGCATTGGATGCCATGACGCCGGCAGCCCAGGTCGAAGTGTCGGTGGAGCACATCTACCGCGCGAACGTCTCGGTGACCGAACAGGCCAATCTCCTCGCTGACAGGCTGCAACGCCTCGGGTCGGCGAACTTCAGAGCCTTGACCGCCGATGCGGAGTCACGACTGGTGACTGTGGCACGGTTCCTGGCGATCCTGGAGTTGTATCGCTCGGCGCTGGTGTCCTTCTCCCAACTCGATCCCTTGTCCGACCTCGTCATCCGATGGGTCGGACCAGCCGTGGAGGAGGTCCAAGTGAGCGACGAGTACGATGTACCTGCCCAGCAGGAGGAAGGAGACCCGAGCGATGACTGATGCGCGCGACACGTATCCAGACGAGGCACTTCTCGACGACGGTCCCTCACGCCTGATTGAGCCGGAGTTGGAGGCACTCCTGATCCTGGCCACTGAACCCATGAGCGACATGGAACTGGCTTCCACCATTGATGCGCCTGTGGAGGACGTACACGCCGCGCTGAGCCGTCTGGCGAACTTCTATGACCGCACAGGTCGTGGATTCGAGCTTCGCCGGGTGGGTGAGGGCTGGCGGTATTACACCCGACCCGAACACGCCGACATGATCGCCCGCTCCGTCCTAGAGGGGCAACAGGGTAAGTTGTCCCAGGCGGGACTTGAGACCTTGGCCGTCATTGCTTACCTCCAACCCATTGCCCGTAGTCGCATCTCTGCCGTGCGTGGAGTGAATGTGGACTCAGTTGTACGCACCCTGCTCACCCGCAATCTCATTGTGGAAGTGGACCACGACCAGGACTCGGGGGCCTCTTTGCTCGGAACCACGCCGTACTTTTTGGAACGGATGGGACTGACGAGCCTTGAGGAACTGCCACCCCTGGCTCCCCATTTACCCGATGCGACAGCACTGGACGAAGAGTTGCGCCACGTTGTCGCGGACCCGGTCGCAGACATCGAGTTGGGTGAAGACGGGGAAACGATGGCAGAACGCACACAAACAACTGCTCATGACGGGCAAGACCTGGCACAGAGCGAGAAAGGAGTCACCCATGAGTGACGAAGGAGTGCGCCTGCAGAAGGTGATAGCAGCGGCGGGACTGGCGTCGCGGCGGGTGGCCGAGGAGATGATTCTCGATGCGCGAGTGGAAGTCAACGGGCGGCTCGTGACCGAATTGGGGACGCGAGTTGACCCAGAACGCGACGTCATCCGGGTGGACGGGTCGCGCATCCCGCCTCAGCGTCACCACGTGTACCTCGCCCTCAACAAGCCCCGTGGGGTGGTCTCGACGCTGGACGATCCGCAGGACAGACCTACGCTGGCCGAGTACATACCGAGGAAAGCCGGGCGCCTGTTCCATGTGGGCCGCCTTGACGCCGCGACCGAGGGGCTGATGATTCTCACCAATGATGGGGATTTCGCCCAACGCCTGTCCCATCCCTCTTTTGAGATCGACAAGACGTACATGGTCGAAGTCGAGGGCGTCGTGGAGAACGCCGCCCTTCGCCGACTGGAGAAGGGCATCACCCTCGACGATGGTTTCATCCGTCCTGACAAGGTAAAACTCGTGTCACGGGGGTCAGAGAAGACTCTGTTGGAACTCACCTTGCACTCAGGGCGCAATCGTGTGGTGCGCCGCATGATGGATGCCATCGCCCACCCTGTTCGCCGTTTGGCGCGCACACGAATCGGGCCCATCTACCTGGGCAACCTGCCCACAGGCGAGACCCGCGAGCTGACAACCAAAGAAGTCGGTGCACTGTTTGACCGTGCGGAACTGTAAGATAGTCTGATGTGTGCCCGTCGGGCGCTAAGGAGAAGGAATCATGCGAGTTACACTTCGTTCATTGGCCTGCGCAGCGGCTGTTTCGATGGTATTTGCGTTGGCGTCGTGTACCTCCGGCGACCCCGACCCCGCGCCTACCGACGAAGACACTCCGGTGGTCACCGCAACCGACACGCCCACGCCGACTGAGACGCCCACAGGAACGGAGACCCCTGAGGTTCCCGCGCCGACGCCCTCGGCCAATATGGCAGGGGTGTCCGCCACTGGCGGGTTTGGCGAGGAGCCCGAACTGACTGTGCCCGACCCGTGGGGAATCACATCCACTCAGTACAAGGTTCTTGTCCAAGGAAAAGGCCCAGTGGTCAGCGATGCCGGACTCGTCCAGGTCAACTACTTGGGGAAGAACGGTCGCACAGGTGTGGTCTTCGATGAGTCGTACACCAAAGGGGCCCCCGTCACTCTCAGCCTGTCGCAGATCATCCCTGGCTGGGTCAAGGCTCTCGTGGGCCAGAGAGTTGGCTCGCGTATCTTGGTGGCCATCCCAGGCGCGGATGGCTATGACGCGAGCGGTGGTCGGGAATCTGCGGGAATCCTGTTGGGCGACACACTGGTTTTCGTCATCGATGTCGTCCAGGCCGAGGTCACTGTTCCCACGGGGACGGCAGTGACCGTCACCAATCCTGACCTGCCCAAGGTTGAAGGTGAGCTAGACAAGCCGACCTTGTCCTTCCCCGGTGGCAATCCTCCGACTGACTTGGTTGTTCAGCCCCTCATCAAGGGTGAAGGTGCTGCCCTGGTCGCCGAGGACTACATTGAAGTCAACTATGTGGAGTACGTGTGGGCGTCCCGTTCGCTAGTACGCCAGACCTATGGGTACTCCCCGCTGATGGACGACCTAGCCTCCACCATTCCTGGGTGGAAGGAAGCCCTCGTCGGCCAAACAGTCGGCTCGCGCATCCTCTTGATCGTTCCACCGGCCAAGGCTTATCCGGAAGGCAACCCTGACTTGGGTGTGCCTGTGGGCTCGACCATGGTGTACGTCATCGACATCATGTTCGCGGCCCAGAGCTAGTCTCCGCTCATAGTCTTCGTCATCCTGCGCGTGGGCGCAGGATCTAGGCTTCCGGGATGGATTCTGGACCCTGCGACTACGCGCAGGGTGACGGGGCAGAACCACCGTAGAAGTCGATCAGCACTTCTCTAGTTATCGCTGGTCACCAAGAGTCGGGGTCGGTCAACCACGCTTGATGAGGCAATGCCTTCGGGTCGAAACGTTCCACGAGGTCTCGCGCATCCAGTTCCTCGCCTGTCTTCGCCAATCCTAGCGAGGCGGCCAGTATGCCCACGATGGCTGGAACTGCGAGGCCCCGCTCCAGCAGTCGGGACAATCCCGCAGCATTGTCCCTTTTCGCCAGTCGCGTCCCATCGGGGGCCAGAACGAGCGGGACATGGAGGTACGTGGGCGGGGTGTACCCGAGTTGAGTGGCCAACCAGGCCTGGCGCGGTGCGGATTCCAGAAGGTCGTCGCCACGCAGCACCTGGTCGATTCCTTGCTCCTGGTCGTCCACCACGACTGCGAGGTTGTACGCGAACACTCCATCCGCGCGACGCACCACGAAATCGTCCACGACTCCTGAGACCTCACCGTGAAGCAGGTCGGTGATGCTCGTCTTCGCGGCACCAGCGTCAACCCGCAGGCAGGGGACTCTCGTCTCACGCTTCCGCGCTCGCTGGGCCGGTGTCAGGTCTCGGCAAGTGCCTGGGTAGAAAGGCGTCGCCCCATGTGGCGCCATAGTCGCTTCGGCCACATCCTTACGCGAACAGAAGCATTCGTAGGTCTTCAGACCGGCCAGCGCCCGCTCATACAATCCAAATCGGCGTGATTGGCGCACAATATCGCCATCGTGGTCCAAACCCAGGGTGGCGATGTCGCTCAGTTGACGAGCGGTGATGGCCTCGGCGTCTCGCAGTCGCGTCACATCCAGGTCTTCCACGCGGATGAGGAAATCGCTCCCAGAGGCGCGGGCAGCCAACCACGCGACCAGGGCAGTCCGCAGATTGCCGACGTGTAAATCAGAGGTCGGCGTGGGGGCGAATCGACCAGTCATCGTGTGTGCGGCCTCCCAAGTCTCAGTGTGCGTGCTTGACTATACGCGGGGACGAAACATTCTACCCAGACGAGGCGAAGGAGACCCGTGGCGAAATCACAGCAAATCGGACACCGGCTGTTGTCCTTGGCGGTCACCCTGATGACAGCGACACGTTTCCTTACCCGCGAGGAACTGCGCACCAAAGTGTACGGCTACGAGGACTATGCCCAAGGGGACGCTTTCGCTCGCCAGTTGGGCCGGGATATTCAAGACGTGGAATCCATGGGGTTCACTGTGACGACCGGCGGCTCCGACCCGGCCTCGGGAGTCGTCGACGGATACCGCATCCTGGCCAAAGACGCCCTGCTCCCACCCATCGAACTCACACCCGAGGAAGCGGACTTGGTCGGACTGGCCTCGACCGTGTGGGGCCAACCCGATATCGCTGCGCAGGTCGGTCGGGCTGTCACCAAGTTGAAGGCACTCGATGTCGAAATCAACCCTTCCGCCCTCGACTATATGCGCCCTCGGCTCATGCCCACGGAGCCCGCTTTCCCTGTTCTTCACGAGGCCTGCCTGCGCCATCACCGCGTGAGGTTCGAGTACAACGGTCTCACACGCGAGGTCGACCCATGGAAGCTGTTGTTCCGCTATCGCGCCTGTTACCTCGTGGGGGAGCAGACCAACGGGTCGCAACCTGGAATTCGCATCTTCAAGCTGATGAGGATGGAATCCTTGCCGGTGGAGTCGTCGATCACCTTCCCACCGCCTGATCCTGAGCTGGTGCGGGCCAAAGCCGCCGATTTGGAGCCAGTGGAGCCTACACAGTCAGCGTTGCTGGCAGTGCGCACAGGCGCGGGCCAAGCTCTGCGCACCCAAGGCGAACCCGTCGAAGGCGACGCGCCGCCAGGATTCGACCTTGTGGCGATTCACTACGCGAATGAGCATGAACTTCTGGGGCGTGTCCTTGAGGCAGGCGCGGATGTCCTTCTGCTCGAACCAACCGACCTTCAGGGCGTGGTTGTGGCTCGTTTGAAGGCTCTGGCGAAGGAGGGGCGATGAGCAAGGCAGTCGACCAAATCGAGAGGCTCCGGGCCGAGATTCGCTATTGTTGCGCGCACCCTGGTGTCAGCGTCCATGAAGTGGCCGAGCGCTTCGCGGTGAGCGACAAGCAAGTGGTGGAGGACTTGGAATTCGGGTTCTACGCCGATTTGCCAGGCCGAGGCGGATGTCTCATCGATTTGGACTTGGCGGGGCTGGAAGACGAGGGTGTCATCGACCTGCGTGAGGTGGACACCATCACAGGTCCGGCCAGGTTGACTGCCCAGGAAGCCGCTAGCATACAACTGGCATTGACCCTTATTGAAGACGTCGCATCGGACAAGTTGCGAGGCGAGGTGGCCTCCCTCAAGGCGAAGATTGCTGACGCGGCAAGCGCCGTCGTGGATCAGGTGGTGGACATCCAGGTGACCACAGGAGACGAGACAGTCCGAGAGGGACTCGCTCGTGCCATCCAAGCGGGGGACCGGATCGCGCTGACTTACGATTCGGTGAGAACTGGTCGCCAGGAGCAGGTTGTGGTCGACCCAGTGACGGTGGAAATCGTCGATGGCGTCGCGTACCTGCGCGGGTTCGCTCTGGCCCGCGACGCTTGGCGGACCTACGCTCTGAGCCGTGTCAGAAGCGTGGAATCGACAGGGGAGAAATCCCAGGACCACGGTCGACCGGACATGGATTCGTGGAGGCATGCCCTCCTCGCGGGTGAAGAGGTCGTTCTCACGCTGACTCCTGAGGCTGCTCGTATGGCAGAGGCTTACCAAGTGGACAAGCCGACCAAGCGAGACGACGCCTTGGTGGACATGACCATTCGGGTGGTCAACCCCGAGTGGATTGTACGGCTCATCATGCGGCTGAGCCCTGGTGTGGCGGCGAGCCAGCCCGGCGTGTACATGGAACGGGCTCGGGAGCAGGCGCGGGAAATGCTGGACGCCTACGAAGGCATCGGCTGACCAACGCTGTCACAAGCTGGTTCCCTAGCGTAAGATGAACCCGGAACCGCGTCAGGAAGACTCACATGAGCGCAGAACATGCAACAACGACACTCGTCGTCAACCCCACAGCCGGTCGCGGTCGCGCGCTCAAGATTCTCCCCAAGGTCATGGACGAGTTCGTGCGAGGTCTGCCGGAAGGCTCACTCAGAGTCATGCAGGCCACAAGTTTCGAAGATGCGGGGAAGTTGTGCCGGGAAGTCGTGGCCGCAGCCCAGGCGAATGCCGCAACCAGAGATTCCCTGGTCGTCATGGGTGGCGATGGGATGATGCACCTCGGCGTCAACGCCTGTGGGGGGACGAACGTGCCTTTGGGGATGATTCCTGCGGGGACAGGCAACGACATCTGCCGAGGCGTGAACCTGCCGATTGATTCAGTCAAAGCGGCCAAGATCATCGTTGAGGGCAACACCATGGAAATGGACCTTGCCCTAGTGGTCGGCAAACTCTCCCATGGGAACACGCACCGCTATGTCGGCTCCGTCGTCGCCACCGGGTATGACGCGCGCGTCTCGGTTCGGGGCGCGTCTTCGTCGCCACTGTGGGGTCCGCTGACCTACGCGGTGGCCGCGCTCCAGGAGCTTCGCAATTTCCAGCCGGTCCAGTACAGGATTCGCATCGACGGGGTGGAGCGCACCCTCCCAGCGATGTTCATTGCTGTGTCTAACGGCGGCAAGTACGGCGGCGGCATGTGGATCGCTCCCAAAGCCAGCATCACCGACGGATTGCTGGACATCACCATCGTCCACCCCGTGTCCAAGTTCACCTTGTTACGCCTTCTCGGGAAGATGTTCGACGGCTCCTTCGCCACCGACCCTGCCATCGAAATGACCACAGGCAGGGAGGTCGTCATCGACGGGGACGGACTGGTCCCCATGGCTGACGGGGAGACGCTGGGCGAGATCCCACTCGGCGTGACCTGTGCTCCTGGGGCACTGACCGTTTATGTGCCCAACCAGTCGCCTTTGGCGAAAAGGCGCAAGAAATAGTGGCGTTCGACGAGTTCGCTGCTCGGCTGGGATTCGCGCCGGACCCTTACCAGGTCGAGGCGTGCGGCTACCTGGAATCTGGTTCGGGAGTCCTCGTCGCTGCCCCCACAGGGGCCGGTAAGACGGTCGTGGGCGAGTTCGCCGTTTACCTCGCCACTCTTCACGGCTCGAAGTGTTTCTACACCACCCCCATCAAGGCGCTGTCCAATCAGAAGTTCCACGACCTTGTTTCTGCTTATGAGGCGGACAAGATTGGCTTGATGACCGGCGACCAGGTGGTCAATTCGGAGGCCGACATCGCGGTCATGACGACCGAGGTTCTGCGCAACATGATTTACGCGGGTTCGCCCACCCTACGCGGTCTGGAATACGTGGTCATGGACGAGGTGCACTACCTCTCCGACCCTCTGCGTGGCCCGGTGTGGGAAGAAGTCATCCTCGGGTTGGAGCCTCACGTCAAGGTGGTGGGGTTGTCCGCCACCGTGTCCAATGTCGAAGAGTTCGGCGCGTGGCTGGCGAGTGTGCGGGGGGACGTGAAGACGGTCGTGTCCGAGCGGCGTCCCGTGCCCTTGTACCAGCATGTCTTCGCTGGGCGACGGATGTACGACATGTACGAATCCGATGCGCCCACAGCCAAGCCAACGCTTCCGGATGCCACCGCCCCTGCGACGAACCCAGCTCCAACTCGACGGGCTCCCTCTGGCGACAATCGTCGTACGCCAACAGACAATAGTCGGAACTCTATTCCCAAGGTCAACCCTGACCTGGTGAAAATGGCCCAACAGGAGAACCGGGTCATGCGCGACGACTCCCGGCGCTTGCGTGGCCGTTCTGGCAAGGGGAAACGCGGCAGCCAAGGCGACATCGGGGGAGCAGCCGGCCGATTCGCCTCGCGCTCGCACCTGGTACCTCGTCGCGTGAACGTGGTGGAGGAACTGGATCGGCTCGACCTTCTCCCGGCCATCTTCTTCATCTTCTCCCGCCAGGGTTGCGACCAGGCAGTGGCCCGTCTGGTGGACGACAAGGTATGGCTCACCTCCGCGAGCGAACGCGACGCTCTGCGCGAGATTGCCGCTCGGCAGATCACCGGGTTGAGCGACGGCGATCTCGATGTCTTGAAGTATTCCGCCTGGCTGGAGGCTTTCGAACGTGGCATCGCCGCCCACCACGCAGGCTTATTGCCCATGTTCAAGGTGGCTGTCGAGGAGGCATTCTCCTTGGGGCTGGTCAAGGTGGTGTTCGCCACGGAGACTCTGGCCCTGGGCATCAACATGCCCGCCCGAACGGTGGTCCTCGACAAGTTGGTCAAGTACAACGGCGTCTCCCATGCCGACATCACGGCGGGGGAGTACACCCAGTTGACGGGCCGTGCAGGCAGGCGCGGCATCGATGTGGAAGGCCACGCTGTCGTCACTTGGCAAGCAGGTTTGGACCCCAGGGCTTTGGCTGGGCTTGCGTCCAAGAGGACGTACCCTCTGTATTCGGCGTTCACTCCGACGTACAACATGACGGTCAATCTGCTGGCCTCCATGGGCGTCGAGCGTGCCCGCGCCATCCTCCAAGATTCGTTCGCACAATTCCATTCCGACCAGGTGCGTCCCAAGGGGTCCAAGGCTTCGATGGGATTGGTGAGGAAGTTCGAGTCCATTTGTTTGGTCCTGGAGGCTTTGGGGTATGTCTCTGCCGAGCGGGTCGTCACTGCCGAGGGTATGAAGTTGACCCGCTTGTACGGTTCGCGCGACCTCCTCCTCGCCGAAGCCATCGGGTCGAATGTGTTCGACAGTCTTTCCCTCCCGTCTTTGGCTGCGACCCTGTCCACCCTGGTGTACGAATCCCGCCTGGCGGACAAGAGGTACGTTCCCCGCATGCCTGACCAAGCCTCAGCCCGCGCAGTGGACGCCCTTCGAAAGCTCGCCCGTGAGATACACATCCTGGAAAAGGACGTCCGTCTGGAGTCCGCGCCACCGCTGGACATCGGATTCGGACGTGCGGCGTACCTGTGGGCTTCCGGTTCGGACCTCAGCGAGATCGTGGCGAACACCCAGCTTTCCGCTGGCGACTTTGTGCGTTGGGTACGCCAAACCATCGACTGTGCTGGACAGATCGCCGACGCCACCAAGAGCACACCCCTGGCCGCCAAGTGTCGGTCCCTCGTCGCCGCCATGCGCCGTGGAGTCGTCGATGTGGAGCTGGACGAGGATTAGTGCCCCCTATCGGTTCCCCCAGTTCGTGCCTTCGTTTTCGTCGGTTGGTGCCGAAAATGTGGCACTGCGCAGAGATTCAAGTGCCGAAAATGTGGAACTCTCGTGGTTCTGATGTGCCGAAAATGTGAAACGCCAGCTAGGCACTGGGTCCCAATGCCGACTTCGAGCACGGTGGAACACCTAAGTCGCAGATTCACTGGAGATGAAGTCGCAGGTTCACTGTGCCCTATGGCGCAGGTCTGCTGTGGTCTACGTCGTGGATCCACTGATGTCATGCGACTCGTGATGCCGCCAAGATGGCTTGCGCTTCAAACCGTGCGGATTCCGCAGTTCAAGGAGTGTGGATTCCGCAGTTCGACCCGCTCGGTTTCTGTGTTGGGCGTTGTGCAGAGCATAGGCGGCGGGTCAGGAAACGATTCATTCCGACAATGGTAGTTCTCGGGCGGACGGCAACTGCGCAGAGCGATCAGTGCCGCCACAGTTATGGCATCAACCACCTGGCGGTAGGCTCTGTACCAGAAGAAGGAGGCCTACCTCATGGCGCAAACAAGTGGAAGCAACACGGCGGACATCGGTTTCGAGCAGCAGATTTGGGCTGCGGCGGATATCCTGCGCGGGAACATGGATGCCGCCGAGTACAAGCACGTCGTGTTGGGGCTTATCTTCCTGAAATACATCTCGGACAAGTTCGAGGAGAGATACCGGGCGTTGGAAGCGGACGATGATGATGTCGAGGACAAGGATGCCTATGCCGAGGTCAACGTCTTCTTTGTGCCTCCATCGGCGCGGTGGAGTGTCATCGCTGACGCCGCCCACAAAGAGGAAATTGGCACAGTCATTGACGACGCGATGCGGGCCATCGAGCGGGAGAACAAGCGTCTGAAAGACATCCTGCCGAAGAACTACGCCC
>JAISJO010000063.1 GCA_031261485.1 Propionibacteriaceae bacterium
GGTGCGCGCGGCTTGCGGGCCATCGTGGAGGAGACCCTGCTCGACGTCATGTTCGAAGTGCCGTCGCGCACAGAAATCGCCCAGGTCGTGGTCAACTCCGATTCCATTCGGCATCACAAGCCTGTACGTTTGGTCCCCAAAGCCAAGTTGGTCAGTTCGCAACCCCAGGCACGGGCGGCGTAGAGGGCTGGCTGCGCGTCCGAGGCGAATCCGGGGTGGCGTGTCCCGTGCGCCACATTCGCAGGCCTTCACAGCACCTGCACTTTCGTCCGATTACGTTCCGATGATTGCATCGGTCGCGACATTCGTCGGAACATAATCCGGCAAAAGGACTCCAGAGATCGTGCATCGCGGTGTGGTCCTAGGCTCCAACGAGGATGAGGTTGGATACGTCAAGAAACAGAATGGGCGTCTGAATCATCTCTTTTCGGTACCGCAGATCATCTTCTTCGAGGCATGCGAATCATCTGTTTCGAGAAGTAGAGGTGTGGTTCTGAGTGAGTCATCCATTCGGAGCCCCTCTAGTGCGCGTGAACGGTGTGTCTCTCAGTATGTATGGTACGGGTGCTTGAGAGTATGCTTGCTGGTATGACAGTGAGTATCCAAGATCGCCAGATGACGACGATCAAAGTGAGCAGATCGGTGCGGGATGCCCTCAAAGAACAAGCTGATGGCAGCACGCTGAATGAGTTTCTTGCCAAACTCTTGGAGCAAGAGGAGCGGCGCCGCTTTTTCGCTCGACTCAAGGAGCAGATGGCCAGCACGCCTCAAGACCTGAGGGAAGACTATCGGCAAGAAAGTGACGAGTGGGAGCGGGCGTCGCTGACAGATCTTCAGGATGAGCCGTGGTGACGCCGCACCTGGGGCTTTCACAAGGGATGATCGTCTGGGCATCATTCGATCCAGTCACCGGCAAGGAGCAGGCAGGCAGGCGTCCGGCGCTGGTCATATCGAGCGACGCTTACCTTTCGCTTGTCACGGACTTGGTCATCGTCATGCCTGTCACCAGTCGGAATCGAGGATGGGATAATCATGTCGTCGTTGCCCCTAGTGACATGCTCGGCAAACCCTCCTGGATCATGACCGAGCAGATACGGGCATTGTCGAGACAGCGGATCCACCAAGTCGTAGGCAGTGTCACAGACGAGTGTCTTTCTCGTGTCTTGCTCATTCTGCGATACCTCACCGAACCTCTGTCTGTCAGCCCATCGACTCAGGGCTGAGTCCATCGGGCGGTTGCCTATGCTGGCCTCTGTGGAGTCTCTCGACCGTGACGCGCTCGTGTCCATCCTCGGGGAACCGCGCAACGCCCTCCTCAAGCAGTTCCGCAAATTGTTCGAGATTGACTCGGTGGACTTGGTGTTCAGTGCGCCACATTCGCAGGCCTTTATAGCACCCGCACCACCTGCAGGCGGGTCTCATGCCTGATAGTCTTTGAGGCACGGTTCGGGGAGGAGGCGTATGACTAAGTACAACATCGCCATGACGTGGGACGTGGATGCAGAAGTCTGGACTGCGCAAAGCCCCGATATTCCTGGCCTCGTCCTGGAGTCAAGTTCAGCGTGTGCTCTCGTCGAGCGATTGCGTTTGGCTGCCTCAGAACTGCTTGAGTCGAACGGGCACCCAGAGTCCGAGCCAGTTCTGCCCGCGCATGGGCTTTCTGCAAAGATAACTTGTGAACGACTGAACTCCGAATCCCAAGGCAAATTCGATGCCGCCGTGGCTATGCTCCACGATGGGACGGATGGCATGAGCCTCGAGGAAGCCTTCGCCCAACTTGATATCTGACGCGCTCAGCGCGTGATTGGGGCGGAAAACCTAGTTCCCAATCCAGAGGTCGGGACCCACCAAGGGAACCCAATCAACTCGGAACGGCCCCCAGGGGAGCAATCGGAGACCCAAGCCGACCGAAAGTCCGAAACAGGGCCCCAGTTAGTCGTCGGAACTCTTGCCTGCCAGAACCTCATCCAAGATAGAGAAATAAAGAGTCTGTCTTCGGCGGCCGCTCTGCGGACTCAGAAGTTGTTGATCGGCCCAGACGATGTCGCCTGGGTGAAAGATGGCAGAGAAATTGGTCTCGGTGTCTTCTCCTGGCAAGGTCCCCTGGGTGCTGCTGTCCGAAGAATAGAGAGGCCGCACAGGACGCCCCCAGCTAGACGTAGACTACTGCCAGGTTCATGCGGCGAGGAGTGACCATGGCGGAGATGAATGCGACTCTGTTTTACAAGGCGTGTATTGATGTCAGTTCAAATCTAGGGGCCATCCCAGCACAGGACTTGGAGAAGTTTGACCCGTTCTGGAGAGTGGTACTGAAACTGCGAGCCTGGGCAACTCACAAGTACGACGATATTCCACAAGACTTCCAGACGTGGTCTAAGTTCAAGAGCGGATCAAACATCGGGTCGTCGCCAGATTCAATCAAGAGTTCGTTTTTCGCCAAATCGGCCGACTTTCAGAGTGACGCGAGGGAATCTCTGTGGTCCTGTCGGATTTCGGAGCGCTCAACCGAGCGTGATCGTGCACCTCGAATTTGGACATCAGAGTACGGCCTCAGATTCTGGGACGACCACAATTTCCAGTTTTCGTGCATGATCTTCTACAGCGATGAGCCTGGATTCATTGGCGACTGCCAGGACCCTCCCGGTATTTCCGTGCCGACGGTCGTGAGGGACTTGCTGAGAGACCCGTATTTCATATGCAAGAGCGGTTCTGTACGCCTTGGCATCGAACCACGCCGACTGATTGCGGAAGAAGTGCCGGACTTCGTCGAAGCATTGCAGGATTCCGCAAGAGAGTGCCCGCTTGTGTTCATATCTCCTTTGCCAGGCACCGAGTGGGTTTCCCTTGCTATTGCACAAGCAAGAGTGGCCGAAGCCGTCGCTGCGAATGCTGTCGTCTATTACGGAGATTCCGCGAGTGTCATGGCGAAGATGGGCGACCTACTCCCCGAAGGATACAAGGTGTACGGTGGCGCGCTACGCATCTTCATGCCCAAGGTCGATTTCCAGGACCCAGCGGACCAGTATCGCCACAGGTATATTTCGGCGGCTCAGGTCAAGGAACGCGGGCAGGACGGGGTGCTGGGAATTCTGCGTCGGGCTCTCGCCCAAGACATTCGGTTCTTTGAGTCGAAGAAGTTCGTCAGGGTCGAGACCGTTGAAACCGAAAGACGGAATGATTCGCATCGCCTTCGCCTTGCTCAACTGAACGAGAAAACCGAAAGACTTCAGGCTTCCGAGGGAGACACGCAGGACGCGCTGGAAATGGTTGAGACGGAAGAAGAGAAGCGTCTAGAAGCCGAACTTGAACTGAGCCTATGCCAAGATGAATTGCAGGAGCTAAAGGGAAGACTGAGTGTGGCCCTCAGCAGGATTGATGCAGAAGAGGCATTCCATCGCCAGGCAAGGGACAAGCTTGTCGCTCTGGACTTCATCAGGAACCGTCTGAGGGACTACCCAGGCGAGGCAGATAGCGTCGGATTATTCTTTGAGGCCGTTTTCAAGGACCAACTCGCATTCACTGACAGAGGTCGGAGGTCTCTCGTGGACTGCACCACAGACCCTGCAGTCCTCTGGAGAGCCCTCTGGGTGATTTCTCACACAGTTTATGATGCCTACGCGCAGGGCCTCTCGGTTGACGATGCTGTGAACAACTCCACAAACTTTCAGTATGCCCATACCGAGGGCAAGCAGACGAAGAAGGATCAGAAGCTGATGGATCTACGAAAAGACACATTCGAGGGCCGAGAAATCGACATATCCGCTCACTTGAAGATTGGCAACAAAGACAACGATCCGAAGAGTATTCGCATATATCATTGTTTTGATGCGGAATCGCAGAAGATCGTAATTGGCTTCTGTGGAGGTCACCTGGAGAACTACAGCAGTCGGAAGATCAAGTAGGACTTCGACAATGGCGCGGGACCAGTGGGCCGATAGTGGATTGATCATCGATCAACGAGGGATCGAGCATGGTGCTGAATGCGCCGAAAGGCAGACTCGGGAGTCTAAGTCACCTATTTCCAGCACCCCGAATCATCCCTTTCGAGGAATAGCGACCTGATTCCGGGCGAGCCATTCGTTCAGGATCGGCCGAGGGCGCAAGTACTACTTCACAATCCAGGGGTCGGGACCAACCAACAGGGCTTGCAGGTGTCCGGTGGGGTCGCCGTCCATGTGGGCTGACGCTGCTTGGTCGCGCAGTACATGTTCATAGCTGGGGCGCTCGACGTCGCGGAATATGCCCATGGGAACGGGTGCGCTTGCTCCCACCGAGTCCTTCAGGCGGGACAGGGCGAACGCTTGGGTGGCATCCACTCGGTGGGGGTCGTGCTTCACAATCGCGTCGATGCCGACTTCGGCCACACGGGCGGAGACCAACTGACCGTATTCGTTGCGTACCAAGCCAAATTCGCCCCACACCAGGGGCTCTCCGTCGACTAGGGGCAAGACATTGGCGTCGGGTCCTTTGCTTGCGGCGAAGGCGCCGTCGTTGAAGATCATGCAGTTCTGGTACACCTCGATCAGGGACGCACCTTCGTGGCGAGCACCTGCCAAGATGGCGGACGACAGCCCAGCGCGGTCGGTGTCGAGGGCGCGGGCCACGAATGTCGCATCGCAGCCGAGCGCGAGGGTCACTGGGTCGAAGGGGTAGTCGGGCGATCCGAAAGGCGACGACTTCGAAATCGAACCCAAGGGAGAAGTGGGGGAGTATTGCCCCTTTGTCAACCCGTAGATCTGGTTGTTGAGAAGCAGGATCGTCAGGTTCATGTTGCGACGCAGCGCGTGGATGAGATGGTTCCCTCCGATCGAGAGGGCGTCCCCATCGCCAGAGACCACGAAGACCGAGAGGTCGGGCCGAGAGATGGCCAGCCCAGACGCGATGGCCGGAGCACGCCCGTGGATCGAGTGCACACCGTACGTATCCACATAGTAGGGGAACCGCGACGAGCACCCAATGCCGGAAACCACGACAATGTTCTCTCGCGGTATACCCAACTCGGGCAGGACCGACTGGAAGGTGGCCAAAATCGAATAATCACCGCAACCGGGGCACCACCGCACCTCATTGGCAGGCACGTAATCCTTGCGTGTTGTCGGCGTTGTGGCCTGGGGCACGAGGTCGAGTCCGCTCATTTCGATGCCTCCTTGGTCTTGAGGTAATCCTGGACGAACTCTTTGAGTTCGATGCTGGAGATGGGTTGGCCGCCGGTGTGCGTGAACGACACGACATCCTTGAGGTACCTCGCTCTGATGAGAGTTGCCAGTTGCCCCAGGTTGACTTCAGGAACAACAACGGTGTCAAAACGAGCCAGGACTTCGCCCAAATTGGCGGGCATGGGATTGACATAGCGCAGCATCGCGGTGGCCACATTGACCCCTTCGCGGGAGAGACGTTGGTACGCCGCATCGACAGGGCCGTACGTGGAACCCCATCCAAGCAGGAGGATTGTTGCTTCTCCCGTGGGGTCGTGAACCACCAGATCGGGGATGGTGTCGGCGACTCGCGCCACCTTGTCCGCACGTACACGCACCATCTCCTCATGGACGGCAGGATCCGTGGAGATCTGCGAGGCGAGAGTCTTTTCCAACCCACCCACGCGATGCTCCAAGCCGGGTGTGCCGGGAATCGCCATGTACCGCGCCAGAGTCTCGGGGTCTCGCGCGTAGGGCAGGTACCCACTCTCGGGCACCTCGGTGGTGAAGTTCGGGTCAATCGTCGGCAAAGTGGTAATGTCCGGCACCTTCCACGGTTCGGCGCCATTGGAGAGGTAGGAATCCGTCAGCAGGATGACCGGCGTGCGGTATGTCAGGGCGATACGCGCTGCCTCTACAGCCATGTCGAAACAGTCGGCCGGAGTCACAGGGGCAAGAACCACGGCGGGGGATTCCCCGTGACGCCCATAAATGGCCTGGAGCAGGTCGCCTTGTTCCGTCTTGGTCGGCATACCTGTCGACGGGCCAGCCCGTTGTACATCCACGACGACAAGCGGCAACTCCAGCATTACCGCCAATCCGATGGCCTCCGACTTCAAAGACAGACCGGGCCCCGAGGTGGTCGTTACTCCTAGAGCCCCACCATAACTGGCGCCAATAGCCGAGCCCACCCCAGCGATTTCGTCCTCCGCTTGGAAGGTGGTCACGCCGTACCCCTTACGCTTCGACAACTCGTGGAGGATGTCTGTCGCGGGAGTGATAGGGTACGAGCCAAGGAACAATGGCACACCCGCCAGATGCGCCCCGACCATGAGCCCGAACGCAGTGGCCCGGTTGCCGTTGATTTGGCGATAGGTCCCAGGCTGCATCGGAGCAGGGTCGATGGCATAGCGGACAGCGAACACTTCAGTAGCTTCGCCGTAGTCGTACCCAGCGTGGAAGGCGGCCAGATTGGCGCCCATCACTGATTCGTTCTTGGCGAACTTCTGCGACAGGAAAGCCTCGGTGGATTCTGGTGGACGGGAGTACAACCACGTGGCAAGCCCCAACCCGAACATGTTCTTGGAGCGCTGGGCGTCCTTCCTGCCCAATCCGAAAGGCTCGACCGCCGCCACTGTCAGGGCAGTCATGTTGACCCCGATGACCTGAAAATCGTCCGGAGAACCGTCAGCCAGCGGGTCGGTTTCGTACCCAGCCTTCGTCAGGTTGCGTGTGGTGAACTCGTCGGTGTCCGCGATGAGGATGCCGCCCCTGGCGAGGTCGGCGATATTGGCCTTGAGCGCGGCCGGATTCATGGCCACCAAGAGGTCCAACTTGTCGCCGGGAGTCGTGATGTCGCGGTTGGCCAGATGGATTTGGAAGCTCGACACGCCCCCAATGGAACCCAGTGGCGCGCGAATCTCAGCAGGGTAGTTGGGCAGAGTGTTGAGGTCGTTACCAGCGAGGGCTGTCTCAGCGGTGAAGCGTGTCCCCAGAAGCTGCATCCCGTCTCCAGAGTCGCCCGCAAAACGTATGACGACCCGTTCCAAGTGCTCTGTGCGCACGCAAACTCCCTTCGGCTGGTGGGGCGATTCACCGAAGCGCATCTGCGAACTCCAGTCAATCCTTAAGGAACCGCTGAGTATTCACGCGCTTCCCCAAAGAGTCTACAGGGTGACACGCGCCGCCATGCCGAATAGGGCCCTCGCAAAGGTAGACTGGACTCGCCCATGACAGATATCACTAACGCGCCATCTGTGTCCCTTGACACACCTTCGTCGTCCACCACCCGGTGGTGGCATCGGCTGCGGCAAGCATGGGCGCAATTCCCGGTCAAGGTGGGGTTCATCGGGACATGCGCCATTGCCATCGGTTCTCTCTCACCCGCCTACTTGCCTCAGGCCTCGCCGTTCTGGGATGTCTTGCGCCCTGTGCATCTCGATGGGGAAGTGGGTAAGGTCGGTGGCACTCTCCTCGCGGTGGCCGGGATATTCCTGCTTGCTGACGCCTGGTTCCGTCTGCGCCACACCCGCTATCGTTCCATTTCCCACCTATGGATTCTGGCCATCTGGGCACTGCCCCTCCTCTTTTCCCCACCCGTGTTCTCCCATGACGCCTACTCCTACGGCGCACAAGGATGGATGATCCATAACGGGCAGAGCCCCTATGAAGGCGGTCCTGGGATTTTGCCGGGTCCGTTCGCGGACATGGTGTCGTGGGTATGGAGGTACACGCCAGCGCCCTACGGACCACTCAGTCTCCAAATCCAACATGGCCTAGTGGACCTCTCCGGGTTCCAGCCGTGGCTTGCGGCGTGGTTGATGAGAATCCCCGCTCTCGTGGGGGCTGTGCTGGCGGTCGTGCTCATCCCCAAGATCGCCAAGCGCCTCGGATTCGAGCCTGACAAGGCGATATGGTTCGCGTGCCTCAACCCTTTGCTGCTGATCGACTTCATCGGGGGCGAGCACAACGACTCGCTCATGATGGGTCTCGTGATTCTGGCACTGTGGGTGGCCACCAAACCCAAGTGGTGGCCCGTGGCGGCGCTTGTCGTGGGAGTGGCCGCCGGTATCAAGCAGCCTGCACTCTTGGCGGCATGGGTATTGCCACTGTTGACCATACCTTTGGCCTCGTGGAAGAGTGGGTGGCAGACGGTGTATGCCGTGGCCCGCTCGGTCCTTGCGGTGGGGTTGGCTGTCGGATCGTTTTGCCTTGTCACCTTCGCCACTGGACTGGGATTCGGCTGGATCAATGCCATGAAAGTGCCGGGATTGGTGAGTTCGATGGCGCCGGCGTGGATTATCGGCGCTCGTATCCAAGCCATCATTGACCCAGGAAATAGCCAATACATCGTGGCAACAAACCAGGTCTTCATGATTCTCGGGTTCGTGGCGGTGGGCGTCTTTGTCGTAGTTTGGGGTCCTCGGCAACCTTTGCGTGCTCTGGCGTGGTCGTACATCGCGTTCGCGCTGAGCGCCTCGGCCCTGCATTCGTGGTACTTCCTGTGGGGATTCTTGCTCTTGCCTTTGGGTAAGAATCGCCGTCAGGTGCCATGGCTGTTCGCTTTGGTGGTCCTCTTCCTCCTGAGTTACGCCGCATTCAACTTTGCCGGGCGAAATGGGCTGTGGGGTCAGGTGGCAGCCTATGTCACAGCGCCCGTCTGGCTGGGGCACATTGCCCTGTACCACAAGGTGTGGAAGCCAGCGACGCCCATCAGCCCTGCGTCAGAGTGATGATCGGCACCTCGGGAGTCGAGCCAACGCGAACTGGGGGACCCCACGACGCGACACCACGCGAGGTGACGACGGTGATACCAGACAACTCTGCTTCCCCACCTACGGTCCCTTGGGCAAGCTCTGTGAACAATTGGAGAGGCCACACTTGGCCGCCGTGAGTGTGCCCGGATAGTTGGAGGTCAACCCCAAGGCGCGCGGCAGCCCCATCTTGCCTGGCCGCCTCACTGGGCCGATGGGCAATGAGAATGCGGTAACGACCTGTGCCGGATGGCGGAGTGTCGAACGTCTCGGCCATCCGGGAGGAAGCCAGCGTCACGTCGGGAGCCATGTTCCCCGTGCCAGACGAGTCCTCAATTCCCAGGATGTCGATACTGTCGCCATCTGCGACAATTTGGATGCCCTCGTTGTCCAACGTGGTCAGGCCCAGGTCAGCGAAGGCCGCCATCCATTCCTTGGCGCCCCAGTAGAACTCGTGATTGCCTGTTGTGACGATCACGCCATAGGGGGCCGACAAGCGCGAAAGAACAGCTATCTCAGGTCCGAGTTGGTCAGGGGTGCCATCCACGAGGTCACCGGCGATGACGATGAGGTCTGGGCGTTCGGCGTTGATTTGGTCCACGAGCCGGGAAACGAACTGCCCATCCACGGTCGCGCCCAGATGGATGTCGGTGACGAGCGCAATCGTGAAGCCTTCGAACGAAGAGGGAAGTTGGGAGTTCGCCACGGTGTAGTGCGTAATCTGGGGGCGCAGCGCGGCAACGTATCCATAGGCGGTCACACACATGGCCACAACGATGGACAGGACGCACAAGACCCGCACGACGCGGGTGCGACGCGGAATCGCCGTGCGGGGCGGCGAGTCGCCAGTGTCCTCCTCGACCCAGCCCTCGCCCTCCATCATGTCTGCGTTTGGGGTTGGCCCTGCTTGAGTGGGGGCGTCCTGAGACTGGACAGTTGAGATATTGTCGATTGCGTTCTTAGTCGGCAAGGGCCCTGCCAGCACACGTACAACCAGTGCGACCACCGCGACCAGTCCCAGCGCCAGGCACAGGTAGAAGAGGACGACGAGGAGGGAGTTGGCGAACATCCACCACCAGCGATTGGCCGTGGGGTCGATGGGGATGAGCCCCATCGCTGCGGCGAATCCGGTGAAGGAAATGCCCACGGCAATGCCAGCGACGACGGCAACGACTATCTTGCCAACGAGTCGCAGTCGGGTGAGGAAGGCCAAGCAGAAGACGAGCCAGACCCACGCCACGACCCCGATCAGGCACAGAAGGACCATGACGCCTGCTCCTACTCGTACACCACAACCACGGGCGCGTGGTCGGAGACTCGAGTTTCGTAGGATTGCGGTCTATCGGTGTCCGCATGTACCGCCCGCGCGGCGAGATTGGGCGTTGTCAGATGGTAATCGATGCGCCATCCCCAGTTGTTCGTCCACGAAGCCCCGCGCCAACTCCACCAGGAGTATGGGCCTTGCCCTTCGGGATGGAGCGAGCGCACGACATCGACCACGCCCAGGTCGAGGGCAGACGTCAGCCATTCGCGCTCTTCGGGCAGGTACCCGTCGAGGGGTTTCTTGGAGTGGTTGTTGTACAGGTCTTGCGGGGTTCGAGCGATGTTGTAGTCGCCAAGGACAGTGTATTCACGCCCTGCCGTCTTTGCCCTTGCCACGCTGGACGTGATGTGGGCCGCCAGAGCGTCGCAGAAGCGCATTTTTCGCTCGAACTTGGCTTTGGCCTCGGGAGAGTCTTGGGGGACCGCGCCTTTGGGCAGGTACAGGGAGGCCACAGTGATGGCGGTGCCGTCGACGAGGTAATCGGCCTCGATGTAGCGGCCATCGTTGGCGAACTCCTCATCGTTTTCCAGACCGATTCGCACATCTGTCGCGGGGGTCTTGGAGACGAGGGCCACGCCGTTGCGTCCGGCCAGCAAGCCGGAATCGTACGCGACCTCATAATCCCCATAGACGCCTTCGGGCACATCGTGGGGCTTGGCGCGTACCTCTTGGAGGGCAAGCACATCCGGGGCTGTCGCGTCGAGCCAATCCCGGAATCCGCGCTTGTCAGCGGCACGAATACCGTTGACATTGAAAGTGACAAGTTTCATCGGTAGTTCACAAACTGCGCCGCGAAGTCGAAATCTGCCTCCTTGACGAGGCGCTGCACCTCTTGGAGATCGTCGAGGGACTTGCCGGTGACCCGCAACTCGTCGCCCTGGATGAGTGCACGCACATTCTTGGGGCCCTCGTCGCGGATGAGTTTGGCGACTTTCTTGGCATTCTCCTGTGTGATGCCGTTCTTGAGCAGACACGTGATGTGCGCTCTCTTACCGGAAATCCTGGGTTCGGACGCATCCAGAGCCTTGAGGGAGATTCCCCGGCGCACCAACTTGGATTCGAACACGTCGAGGGCGGCAGTCGCGCGCTCTGGTGTGGACGATTCGATCTCCACATTCTCTCCAGCCCATTTGACGGTGGTGTCTGTGCCTTTGAAGTCGAAGCGTTGGCCGACCTCTTTGGCCGCCTGGTTCACCGCGTTGTCCACCTCCTGGTGGTCCACCTTGCTCACGATGTCGAAGCTGTGTTCTGCTGCCATGGATGCCCCTTTCCTGAAATCCCATTCTTCCACATGGTGCGCGGTTCATGGTCGTCCTCAGCAAATGCCACGCGGAGGTGGGCCGGACGCAGACCGAGTGTACCGGCGGCTTGGGTAGTTGATCAGTGGTTGCCTGGGCACGATCCGGACATGTCGGACTTTCACGAGACAAAGGGGTAGCATTACTGCGATTCTTCTGATGAAGGGTCCCCGCCAAGCAAAGGAGCAGCGATGAACCTACTTACCCCTAACGCCAATGAAGCGACCGGCACCATCAACCGATCAAGGAACGTCGTGCCGTGCAGCGGAATATGTTCGCGCTGTCTGGATGACTGCCGAGGAAACTGCGAGGTGTTCAAGTCGACCTTCCGGGGCCGCGAGGTCATCTATCCTGGCCCGTTTGGCCATGTCACAGCAGGTGGCGACAAGGAATACCCCATCGATTACTCGCACCTCAACATCAACGGCTATGCCCTGGGCCTGGATGGTCTCCCCGAAGGCGTCGTCGCTTCTCCTGACACGGCGACCTTCCCCACGGTCAATACCGAGACTGAGTTTGGGTACACGAACAAGGTCAAGATGAGGCTGCCCATCTTCACCGGCGCACTCGGATCGACTGAGGTCGCGCGCGCCAACTGGGAGCAGTTCGCCGTGGGTACCGCCATCGCCGGCATTTCGCTGGTCTGCGGCGAGAACGTTTGCGGCATCGACCCAGGACTGGAGCGTGACGCACAGGGAAAGGTCACCAAGGCCCCCGACATGGAGCGTCGCGTCAAGGCGTACCGTGAGTTCCAGGAAGGCTACGGCGACATCCTTGTGCAGATGAATGTCGAAGACACCAACCTGGGAGTGGCCCGCTATGTCATCGAGGACTTGGGCGTCGAAACCGTCGAACTCAAATGGGGCCAGGGCGCCAAGTGCATCGGCGGTGAGATCAAGGTCGACAGCATCGAGCGGGCCCTTGAACTCCAGAAGCGCGGCTACATCGTCACCCCCGACCCCTCCAACGAAGCCGTCCAGGCCAGCTTCAGGGATGGCGGCATCACTCAATTCGAGCGGCACTCCCGACTGGGCTTCATCGACGAGGAAGACTTCTACGCCACCGTCGAGTACCTGCGCGGCCTGGGCGCCAAGCGCGTGACGCTGAAGACCGGCGCTTATCCCATGCGCGAACTGGCCATGGCACTGAAGTGGTCCTCGAACGCCAAGATCGACCTGCTCACTATCGATGGCGCTGGCGGCGGAACCGGCATGAGCCCTTGGGGCATGATGAGGGAGTGGGGCATCCCCCCGTTCTATCTCCAGTCGATGGCCTATGAACTGGCGAGCCTGCTCGACGCGCAGGGTGACTACGTTCCCGACCTTGCCATTGCTAGTGGTTTCAGCGAAGAAACCGGCATTTACAAGGGGCTTGCTCTTGGTGCGCCGTACTTCAAGGCTGTGTGCATGGGTCGCGCCCTCATGATCCCCGGTTTCGTGGGCAAGAACATCGAGAAGTGGATGGCCGAGAACAACCTGCCGAAGACTGTGAGCGCCTATGGCACGACCAAGGAAGAGATTTTCGTCTCCTACGAGGAATTGCGCGCCAAGTACGGCAAGGATATGGACCGCATTCCGCTGGGCGCCGTCGGTATCTACACCTTCGCTGATCGCCTCAAGGTGGGTCTGCAGCAACTCATGGCTGGGTCGCGCTGCATGAACCTCGCCTCCATCACCCGCGACAACCTCATCGCGCTGACCCCCGAAGCCGCTAAGGTTTCCGGTATTTCGTACGTGATGGACTCCTACCGGGACCAGGCCCTGGAGATCATCAAGGGTTAAGAAAGACGGAGAAAAACGGAGGAGCCACTGAGCAAGTAATCGCTCAGTGGCTCCTCTATTACTAGCCTTTACCGCGATGTGCGAATTCTGGTCACTGTCAGGATGACTCCGCCAGCGAGGAAGACGAGGGCGGCGGCTGCGCCCATGGGGCCGCCTTCGGAGACCATGACGGTCCCTCCGGTTTGGA
>JAISJO010000029.1 GCA_031261485.1 Propionibacteriaceae bacterium
GAGAAGATCAAGACCGCTTTCGGGTCGTAACCTGCATGAAAGTGGTGTCATCATCTTGACCCAATAGTGGCAGAGTTGGGTGCGCAGGGACGTGAGTCTCCGCGCACCCGCTTGCCTCAGGGCAGTATGACACTGAGAAGGAGTACCAGGTATGTCTGATCCCCTAGTCGCAATGCGCGGAATCACCAAACACTTCCCAGGCGTTCTCGCTCTCGACGAGGTGGATTTCACCCTCATGCCTGGCGAGGTTCACGCGCTCATGGGTGAGAACGGCGCGGGAAAGTCGACCTTGGTCAAGGTGTTGACTGGGGCGGAGGCCTTCGAGTCGGGGACGACTTACCTTGGAGACTCACAGGTCCCATTCATCAGCCATTCTCCCCAGGAGGCCCAGGCCCACGGTATCTCCACCGTATATCAGGAAGTCAACCTGTGCCCCAACCTGACCGTTGCCGAGAATCTCTTCACTGGTAGACAGCCTCGCCGATTCGGATTCGTGAACTGGCGTGAGATGAACCGGCGGTCCCGGCAAATCATGGCGGGCATCGGCGTCGACATTGACGTGGAGAAGCCCCTTGAGGTCTACTCGATTGCCATTCAGCAAATGGTCGCTATCGGTCGAGCCATCGACATTTCGGCGAAAGTCCTCATTCTGGACGAGCCCACGTCCTCACTCAACGAGCAAGAGGTGGCCACTCTGTTCGACCTGATCCGCAAGCTGCGCGGTCAGGGGATGGGCATCATCTTCATCACTCATTTTCTCGAGCAGGTGTATGAAGTGTGCGACAAGATCACGGTGTTGCGCAACGGCAAACTCGTGGGGGAGTACGAAATCGAGGGCCTGCCGCGCAAAGACTTGGTTGCCGCGATGTTGGGACGGGCTTTCGACGACCTGGCCTCGATCCATCGGCACGAAGAATCTGTGGACAAGACAGGCGTTCCCGTTGTTTCTGCTCATGAATTGGGCGTGACCGGCGGCGTGAAGCCTTTCGACCTGGATGTCTATCCAGGAGAAGTGGTCGGCTTGGCCGGACTTCTCGGTAGCGGTCGCACCGAGGTCGCTCGGGCCATTTATGGGGCTGACACGCCCAACACGGGCACTCTTCAGGTCAAAGGAAAGAGGGCTGGTCACGCGCCGATTACCTCGATGAAACAAGGCATGGCGTTTTGCCCGGAATCCCGCAAAGACGAGGGATGCATCCAAGACCTTTCGGTGCGCGAGAACATCGTGCTCGCGGAGCAGACCAAGCGTGGCGCCTTCCGTCTGATGTCGCGCGCTGAGCAGGAGAAGATCGCCGACGCCTACATCGAGATGCTGCAAATCAAGACAGCGTCCATGGAGACGCCCATCAAACAGCTCTCGGGAGGCAACCAGCAGAAGGTGATTCTGGCGAGGTGGCTGGCCACGCACCCAGACTTCCTCATCCTGGACGAACCGACTCGAGGAATCGATGTCGGCACCAAGGCAGAGATACAGCGGTTGTGCGTCGAGTTGGCTGGCAGTGGGATGTCCATTCTTTTCATCTCCTCCGAGATTGAAGAAATGCTACGTACCTGCAATCGCTTGGGAATCATGCGCGACCTGAAGAAGGTGGGCGAAGTGGAAGGGGACGAGATGACCTCATCGACGATCATGTCTCGAATCGCGGGAGGTGATGAGGATGAATAAGACCCTGCGAGCCATAGTGTCACACCGCATGTTCTTCCCCCTGGCCTGTCTGCTGCTGGTGCTCTTGCTCAATATCTTCGTGACCTTGGCCTCCACAGGCTCAGTCGGGCCCTTCTTCCAGATCACCTTGACCAATGGAACCCTCAACGGCCCGCTGATCACCATCCTCAATCGCTCGTCGGAATTGGTGATTCTGGCCGTCGGTATGACAATCGTGGTGTCTTGCTCGGCTGGCACCGATATCTCCGTTGGTGCGGTCATGGCTTTCTCGGGAGCTGTCAGCATCTGGCTGCTCGGGTACGGGCAACTCGCGCAGCATGATTACCACGTCGTGGCTTACGTTGTTCCCTACGTCGTCGGTCTCCTTGCCGCCTTGGTGACAGGCGCCATCTGCGGGGCATGGAACGGATTCCTTGTTTCCAAGTTGAAGATTCAGCCCATGGTGGCCACCTTGATTCTCTTCACAGGCGGTCGCGGCGCTGCCAAGGTGTTCGCCGATGGGCAAATCGACAAGGTGGATGTCCCCAGCTACAAGTTCTTGGGCAATTTCATCCAGGATTCGACCGGGCACAATATCGTCCCCATCCCCACCGCCATCTTCATCGCGGCCGGTGTGGTCCTCGTTACAGCGCTCGTCCTGCGCTACACCGCCCTTGGGACGAATATTCAGGCGGTGGGAATCAATGGCCGTGCGAGCAGGATCGTCGGCCTCAAGTCGGGACGCATCATTTTCATTGCCTATGTGTTCTGTGGTGTGTGCGCAGCAGTTGCCGGCATGATTGCCACTTCTCGGATCGGCGGAATCGACGCCCAAAACTGCGGCAAGATGCTCGAACTGGACGCGATCTTAGCGGTGGCATTGGGTGGTAACTCGCTGGCAGGCGGCAAGTTCTCATTGGCTGGATCTGTCATCGGCGCCGTCACCATCCAGGCACTCACCACTGTGCTCTACTCAATCAATGTCTCTGCTGATCAGTTGCCGTTGTACAAGGCTCTTGTCGTTGTCATCATCGTGGTGCTTCAGTCACCCGAACTGAAACCGATGATCGGGCGCTTGCGTGACAAGGTAAAACGCCCCGTCGCGGCCAAGGAGGTGGCATGAGCATGACTGTTTCAGAGCAGGTTGAGAAAGAACTGACCGGTCAAGGGGCCCGAGGCGTCTGGAATTCGGTCAAGGCGAAGTTCTACGGCAACAACTTCCTAGTCCTCATCACGATTGTCTTGTTCATTGGTATCTATGTCGCTGGCGTGATCATCTACAAGAACAAGAACTTTGGTTCTCTGAACTCCTTCTTCGATATGTTGAACTCCAACCCAGGGCTCATTGTCATCGCTGCTGGCATGACCATGGTTCTGATATCGGGCGGCATCGATATTTCGGTGGGGGCGCAAGTCGCCATGTATTGTATGATGTTCGCCTTCTTCATGGAGCGGCAGAACGTCAATTGCTATGTGATGATTGTCATCGTCCTGGTCACTGGGGTGGTCTTCGGCTTGGCCCAGGGCGCGCTGGTGTCGTACTTCAAGATACAGCCGTTCATTGTGACCTTGGCGGGCATGTTCTTCGCTCGTGGCATGACGGCGGTCATCTCGCCACAGACCATCGACATCACGAACCGTGACTTCATGGCGTTGGCGACCTTCAAAATCAAGTTCCCGTTCGGCGGGTACACCAATGCTGCTGGCGCCTATCAGACGCCCTTCATCTATTTGTCTGTGGTCTTGGCGTTCATCGCTCTGATTGCCCTCTTCGTGGTCATGCAGTGGACGTCTTTCGGACGCAATGTGTACGCAGTGGGCGGCTCTGAACAGTCAGCCTTGCTCATGGGCCTCAACGTCAAACGCATCAAGCTGGGCGTGTACACGGTCAACGGGCTTCTGACGGCTTTCGGCGGATTCCTCTTCTGCCTGTTCTCGACTGGTGGCGCCGTGGAGAAGGCACAGGGGTTCGAAATGCAAGCCATCGCGTCGGCCGTCATTGGTGGTACTCCACTGACGGGCGGCGTGGGTAATGTTCTGGGCTCGCTCTTCGGCGTTCTCGTCCAAACGACCATCACGAAGTTCATCAACTTCAACGGGACTCTGGCCAATGGATGGTCCAGTATCGTTCTGGCCGCGATCATGAGCTTCTTCATCATCTTGCAGTCTGTGTTCGCTTGGGCGCGAAGCAGAAGGAACTGAGCTAGTCATTGTGTGGCCGAGGGAAGCACCGAATGGCGACACAGGTCAATCAGCCCTTCCCAGAATCAGCGTGGGCGGGGTACTGCCCCTGCGGACGAACGCACAACCAAGGTGGCCGGGATTCTGATGGCGCGGGCTGGTTGGTTAGCTATCGCCTCTAGGAGCAATTCCATGGCAGCCTGACTCAGAGCTTCGTGGTCCTGTCGGATGGTGGTCAGGGGCGGTATGGCGCAGTCCGACCCCTCGAAGTCGTCGAACCCGACCACGGACATGTCGTGTGGAACCGTCAACCCTCGTTCATTGAGAGCGCGCAAGACCCCGAAAGCCATCCGGTCGTTGGCGGCGAAGATAGCTGTCGGGCAGGCTCCCGACGCCATGATCTGCATTGTTGCGCGATACCCAGAACCGGCAGACCAGTCCCCTTCGATGCACAGGCTATGCGCCGGGTCAGTGTCGGGGACCATCTCACGCCAAACCGATTCCCTCACCCCAGCATGCAAATCGCCCTCAGGTCCCGAGACGTGAGCAATACGTGTGTGGCCCAGCCCTCGAAGGATGGTCATCGCCTGAGTGGCTCCACCGGCTTGGTCGATGTCGAGGGTCGATATTCCTGGCGGCACAACTCCGGATGTGACGAGCAGAGTGGGCACACCCTGAGACGCTTTGAGGGTGGCATCGGCCGCCGCCTGAGTTTGTGCGATGGCAATGATGCCGTCGGCGCCGAAGTCGATGAAGTGAGAGATGGCGTCGGCAGCTTCACTCGGGTCACGGCTCTGAAGTCCAGCCACGGCGACCCAATACCCTCGTGAACGCGCCGCTTGCTCAATGGCAAGCAGAGCGCCTGAGGGACCAGAAAGACTTGTGTTGGACACGAGGACCCCGATGATGCGGGTGTCTCCGGTGGCCAGCGCCCGAGCGGCCAAGTTGCGCCGATACCCCAAGGTTGCGATGGAATCATTGACCTTTTGGCGGGTCTTCTCGGACACGGATGGGTGGTTGTTGAGAACCCGCGAGACGGTTTGATGGGAGACTCCTGCCAGCGCGGCAACGTCGGCCATTGTTGGCGGTGTGTGCGCGATCTCCATGTCAGAAGTCTAAGCCTCGTGGGGCACATTTGGCATGAGTACGCTCACATTATTCCCAAGAAAGAGAGCAGATCGTTATCGAATTGTTATAGTATTTGCGCTGGAAGGCGGTTGGCAGTATCTGGGTGTGAACGCTAACATGAGAGTGCGCCTTGGGTCCTTCCCTAGAACCTCGGGGGCATTGATGCCAAAGGTGGCATTGAATCGGAACACTATGTGGGCGGTGCCTAGTTGGCAGGCCCAGAGAGGGATTTGCTATGAAAAAGCACATCATCGTAGCTGGTCTGGCGGGTCTGATGGCCTTGTCTATGGCCGGTTGCGCTGGAGGAGGCGCCGGAACGGGCACTGAAACCACGGGCGCGGCGAACGCTCCCACCACTGCTGCGGCGAGCGATATCACCATTGGCGTGGCCATGCCGACGCAGACGTCACAGCGCTGGATTGCCGACGGCAATGCGGTCAAGGTGGGCCTGGAGGCCCTTGGGTACAAGGTCGACCTTCAATATGCTGGCGACGACATTCCCACACAGACCCAGCAGATCGACCAGATGATCACCAAGGGTGAGAAGATCCTGATCATCGCTTCCATCGACGGCACGGCTCTGACTTCCCAGTTGCAGGCTGCGGCTGACAAGGGCGTCAAGGTCATCGCGTACGACCGCTTGATCCGCGACTCGGCCAATGTCGATTTCTACGTCACGTTCGACAACTACAAGGTCGGCGTCGCCCAGGCTAACTCCCTGTTGTTCGGTCTCGGATTGACGGACAAGGCCGGCAAGGCTGCCGCCGATGCTCCGGCTGGCCCGCTCAACATCGAACTGTTCGCCGGTTCTTCCGACGATAACAACGCCGGCTTCTTCTTCAATGGCGCCATGGACACCTTGAAGCCCTACATCGACAATGGAACCCTCGTCGTGAAGTCCGGCCAGACTGGCTTTGCCCAGGTCGCGACACTGAGGTGGAGCCAGGAAGAGGCGCAGAAGCGCATGGAGAACTTGCTGACTTCGACCTATGGTGGCAACGGCGCTGGTCTCGCTGGCGTGTTGAGCCCCTTCGACGG
>JAISJO010000099.1 GCA_031261485.1 Propionibacteriaceae bacterium
GCTCCATCGGGACGTACACCCGACGTCGGGCGAACAACTCCATGACGATGCCCTTGACCTTCGGCGGCCTGTTGCCAGGGCGCACATGCACAACGACATCACCCAAGGTGCCCAGCGGGTCTCCGCCAGCGTCCACGATGGGCAGACCTCGAATGCGTGAAATGAACACGGATGCAGAACGAGCGCTCACGAACAAAGAGTACTCTGTGTCAGGCACGTCAGCCGCGCTGAAACCCAGTCCAGCCAGTATCGTGGACTTATGCCTAGCTTTGCACGCCGTACAGTCCTCGCCGTCCCAGGCTCTTCCGAGAAGTTCATCGCCAAGTCCCGCGAGTTGGATGTGGATGCCATCTTCCTCGATTTGGAAGACGCGGTCGCTCCCGGAGCGAAGAGGCAAGCCAGGGCCCTCATTGTGGATGCCCTCGGCGACCCGGCCGGATGGAAGGCGCCGAACGTCACCGTGAGAATCAACGACTGGACAACGCCGTGGACGACGGGCGACCTGACCGAGGTCGTGTCAGCGGCGGGCGAGCACATCGACGCCATCGTCTTGCCCAAGGTCACAAGCCGCGACCACGTCGTCGCCACTGACCTCATTTTGTCCCAAATCGAGCGCGAGACTGGCCTGCCACAAGGGAAGATCGGCCTGGAGGTCCAGATTGAGGAGCCTAGGGGATTGCTTGCTGCTGACGCGATTGCGGGGGCGTCTTCTCGGCTCGTCTCGCTGGTCTTCGGGCCGGGAGACTACATGGCCAGTATCGGCATGGGCACGCTCTCGGTCGGCTCCCAGCCTGACGGGTACTTGGCAGACGCCTTCCATCATCCCCTCATGACTATTCTTCTTGCTGCCCGCGCCCACGGTCTCTTGGCGGTGGACGGGCCGTACGTCGGTATCCGCGACCTGCCTGGCTTCGAGGCGTCCGCCCGGAAGTCGGCGGCCTTGGGCTACGACGGCAAGTGGGTCGTTCACCCTAGTCAGGTCGATAGTGGTAATGCGATCTACTCTCCGAATGAGGCGACTTTGGCGCGGGCCCGCCGCATTGTCGAGGCGTATGACCTGGCGACTTCCAGGGCCGGAGGTGTGACCGGGGCCATCGAAGTGGACTCCGAAATGGTGGACGAAGCCGGAGTCAAACTCGCCCAGGCCCTCTTGGCCAAGGTGCGGTAATGGCGGTCAGGCAGACCACGCCGCTCGTGTCAGTGCCCGTCCATGTCAGCGTTTGTGCTGGCTGAAGGGAGCGCTGATCACTGGCCAAGGAAGCGCTTCCACTCTGTGGCCGACGGACCTGATCCCAGCACCAGCAGAATAGAATGGTCAGTGTCAAGGAGGATTCATGCCGACATTTCCCGAGGATTTCGTCTTCGGAGCCGCCACCGCGTCTTACCAAATCGAAGGGGCAGTTCACGAAGGCGGTCGTGGAACGTCCATCTGGGACACCTTCTCGCACACCCCAGGCAGAGTGGACCGTGGCGACACTGGAGATGTGGCCTGTGACCATTACCATCGCTGGACCGAGGACTTGGACATCTTGGCCGAACTCGGTGTGGATGCCTACCGTTTCTCTGTCGCGTGGCCGCGAATCCAGCCCACAGGGGTTGGGTCGGCCAATCAGGCAGGTCTGGACTTCTATTCCCGTCTGGTCGATGGGCTCCTGGCAAGGGGAATCACACCCTTCGTCACCCTGTACCACTGGGACTTGCCGCAAACCCTCGAAGACAAAGGCGGTTGGCGAGACCGCGACACTGCCTACCGCTTCGCTGACTACGCCGACCTTGTCGCGCGTGAACTGGGCGACCGCGTCGGCGAGTGGGCGACGCTGAATGAACCGTGGTGCGCGGCGATGCTGGGGTACGGTTCAGGCGTCCATGCTCCTGGCGTGGCGAATCCCAAGGCGGCCCTCGATGCTTCTCATCATCTCAACCTCGCCCATGGCCTCGGTGTACAAGCCCTGCGCGCGTCCACGACATCCCCGGTCGGCATCGTGGTCAATGTCCACCAACTCTGGCCCGCCTCGGACTCCGAGCAGGACATGGACGCCTGGGCAAGGGCGGACGCCGTGGGCAACTGGATGTACCTCGACCCCATCCTCAAGGGAAGATACGACGACCTGACGCTGGCCGCGACCGCCAAGCACTCCTCGTGGGAGGTCATCGCGGACGGCGACCTCGACATCATTTCCCAGCCGATAGATTTCGTGGGCCTCAACTACTATTCCGGGCAGTACGTCGCTGGCGGCGGAACTTCGGAAGGGCACACACCTTGGGTCGGAGCCGAAGACGCACGTTTCATCTTGGCCAACGATCACCTGACAGACATGGGATGGGCGATCATCCCTCGCGGCCTGACCGATCTGCTGGTGCGCGTACACGAGAGGTACCCCGACATCGACCTCATCGTTTCTGAGAATGGCGCGGCCATGGTGGATGTCGTCAGCGACGACGGGGCCATTCACGATGCGGACCGAATCGCCTACTTGGAAGGTCACATTGGGGCAGTCGCCGATGCTCTTGCCCTGGGAGTTCCCGTCAAGGGCTACTACGAATGGTCCCTGTTGGACAACTTTGAGTGGGCGCTCGGTTGTTCGAAGAGATTTGGCATTGTCAGAGTGGATTACGACACGCAAGCACGAACCTGGAAGGATTCCGCGAAGTGGTATCAGTCCTTCCTGGCAACAAGGACTTTGGGCGAGTAAGGTGCACATTCTTGCTCTCGGGAGCCAGCGACCAGGCACACCAGCCTTAGGTTTCGAGGTGCCCCAACAAGGCGGGCTAGGGCGGAACCATGCCTGAGGACCTCTTCGGCAATATCACCCCCGACCCTGCCACACGAGGAGGCACGTCCAGTCGTCGTCGCGGCTCTTTGGGCGACGTGACCGCTGATGCGCCCTTGGCTGTGAGGCTGCGCCCGAGAACCTTGGACGAAATCGTGGGACAGAAGCACCTCCTCGGACCGGGTTCACCTTTGCGCAGACTCGCCGAAGGTCAGCCGATGTCGGTCTTCTTGTGGGGGCCGCCGGGAGTGGGGAAGACCACCATTGCGGCCGTGGTCTCGCACACGACGGGTTCACGATTCGTGGAGTTGAGCGCGGTGACGGCCGGTGTCAAAGAGGTACGCGCCGAGATCGACGCCGCACGAGCCGAGTTGGCCCGAGGCCGCAAGACCGTTCTGTTCATTGACGAGGTCCATCGCTTCTCCAAAGCCCAGCAGGACGTCCTCTTGCCAGCAGTGGAGAACCGCATCGTTACCCTGATTGCCGCCACCACAGAGAACCCATCATTCTCAGTCATTGCTCCTTTGTTGTCCCGTTCCCTGCTTCTGACTCTTGAACCCCTGGGTGAGGACGACATGGCCGAGTTGGTGGAGCGGGCCGTCACCGATGAGCGGGGAGTGCGCACACCGGCGGGTGGGATGTACGCCATTGATCCGGATGCGCGAGCCAACCTTGTACGTCTGGGTGGGGGAGACGCCCGGCGGGTCCTGACCTATGTGGAGGAAGCCGCCGCCACAGCCACCGCATTGGGCACCGACACCATCACGCCCGAGATTCTGGCCCAGGCCGTGGATCGTGCGACCGTGCGGTACGACGCGGACGGCGACCAGCACTACGACGTGATTTCGGCCTTCATCAAGTCCGTGCGCGGGTCGGACGTACAGGCAGCCCTGCACTACCTCGCCCGGATGCTCTCGGCGGGGGAGGACCCGCGCTTCGTCGCGCGGCGCTTGATGATTCTGGCCAGCGAGGACATCGGCATGGCGTCACCGTCGACCTTGCAACTCACAGTGGCCGCTGCCCAGGCTGTACAGATGGTGGGCATGCCCGAGGCGCGGATCATCCTCTCTCATGCGGTCATCGCCTGTGCGACCGCGCCCAAGTCGAATGCGGCCTATCTCGCCATCGCCGCCGCTATGGGTGATGTGGACTCTGGCAAGGGCGGACCCGTTCCTCCGCACCTGCGCGACGCGCATTACGCCTCGGCCGAGAAGTACGGCCACGGGGTCGGATACCTCTATGCTCACGACCAGCCCCATGCCGTCGCCCCACAACAGTACCTCCCCGACGACTTAGTGGACGCGAGGTATTACCAACCCACCGACCACGGCTTCGAGGCGCAGATAGCCGAAAGGCTGAGCGCCATTGAGGTTCTGCTCGGACGGGCGTCCTCGCCTGACTCGGCAGAATCCGAAGGGCCTGAGCGTTCCCCCAAGTCAGCTTCAGAATCGAGCAAAATCGATACCATTCAAGCGAGTTCTGATTCTCCGACCTGAACCACTCTTCCATCGCGTTCCCCACATCAAGTCCCCACAGAAAGGCACATCATGACCATCCCCAGACGAACCCTCGGACGCTCTGGCTTGGAGGTCCCCGCCATCTCCATCGGCGCGTGGGCTTTGGGCGGCACCACCAAGGGCTTACCCAATGGGTACGCGGGCATTGACGCTGACGAGGCGCAACGTGCGTTGTACTGGGCCGCCGAACAGGGCGCGGACTTCATCGACACAGCCGACATCTACGGTATGGGCGCGTCAGAGAAGGCGCTGGCCCCTGTGCTGCGCGATTACCCGGGCATCCGCGTGGCAACCAAGGTCGGCAACTCTTTCGATGAAGCCACACTCACTGAGTTGGGTCCCAACCTCACCCCCGACTACATTCGCACTGAAGTGCGCGAGTCGCTTCGCAGGCTGGGGCGAGACGTCATCGATGTGTACCAACTCCACACCTTCGCACTCACCGACGCGCAGGTCGACGAGATCACCGGGGTCTTCGAAGAGCTTGTCAGCGCGGGTTTGATTCGGTGGTACGGCGTGTCCAACGACAATCCCGATCAGATTCGCCGCTTCGCGCGAGGCGAGCACTGCACCCTCGCACAAATCCAACTCAACGTCTTCGACGACAACCCTGCAGCTCTGACCGCGTGCCAAGAATCGGGCCTGGGCACGATATGCCGCTCGCCTCTGGCCATGGGTCTGCTGGGCGGAAAACACTCCGCCGAGAACCCGATCCGCCCCGACGACATCCGTGGCCGTCAACCCGAGTGGCTCAAGTGGTTCATCAATGGTGTGCCATCGCAGTCGTACTGGGAGCGCCTCACCGCTGTACGTGACCTGCTCACCACAAGCAGCCGCACCCTTGCCCAAGGCGCCCTGGCATGGATTCTGGCTCGTTCCGATTTCGCCGTCCCCCTGCCCGGTTTCAAGACGCAAGCACAAATGCAAGAGAACTTCTCCGCCATGGAGCACGGTCCACTAGATCCAGCCACGTACGCCGCCGTGGAGGACGTCCTAGGACGGTAAGGGGGAGGAATCGGCTCATCGGAGGCCAGAAATCAACTCAATACCACCCGAAATGAGCCGATTCGCCGCAGGTAGCCGCCCTCGGCAGTCTGGTGTGCCCGTCCCACTTGTCAACAGCCCCCACAGTGACCGTGGGGACGATCCCCACCAAGGTAACCGCAATTCGTACCCTCCGGTATCCTAGTAAGGATGACTGATTCTTGTGACGTGAGTGTTCTTCCAGCCAAGAAGACGCCTGACCCCTTGAGTACTCGGAACGTGAAGCTGTTCGCCCGCTCAGCTTGGCGGGCCAATCTTGTCAGTTGCGCCATTGTCAGTGTGCTTGGGGCCGTTCTGATCTCACCGCTCATCAGCCCCAGTGCCATCATCTCCACCAGCTACGATTCGCTGCTGGCCATCTTCCGCTTCTTTCATCTGACCCAGGCAGAGACCGCCCTCAACGGACTCAGCAGCGCGGTCAATCTGATCCGTGACTGGACATCGGTCGGAGACAGTTCCAGCGCTGGCGTCATCTCCAGCGTCTACCACTCCATCAAGACCTCAGGCAGCATCGAGAAGGCTGTGATTTATGCCCTCAGCCACGCCTTCCTGCGCCAAAACATCAGTTCATCGATCATCGCCGGTCTGGCTCTCCTGGCGACGATTGCCATCAGGGTGTTCGTGCGGGTCCCTCTGGAGATCTCCACTTCGCGTTTCTACTTGGAAACCCGGCTCTACCCCGGCACTTCCCCGTCACGTCTGCTGTTCGTTTTCCGTCGCCGCCGGGTGCTGCGTATGGCCTGGGCGAGTATTTACAAGACCCTGTGGCTCATCCTCTGGGCATTGACTGTTGTCATGGCCCCCGTGAAGTACTACTCCTACCTCATGTATGACTACATCTTGGCCGAGAACCCTGACGCGACCCCGCGCGACGCCCTCAAGCTGAGTCAAGCGATGATGAAGGGGAACCGGTGGCGCACCTTCCTGATCGACCTGAGCTTTCTGCCGTGGTACCTCCTCGGACTGGTGACCTTCGGACTCGTCGCCTACTTCTACGCCACGCCCTATCACAGCCTGGCCAGGTCGCAGGTGTACGTTCAACTGCGGGAACGTGCCAAAGCCGCAGATTACCCCGGCATCGAACTCTGCGACGATCCTTACCTGACCCAACGGCCCACGGCGGTATCCAGTGAGACTGCCCTGGCATCCGCCTCAGACGCAGTCAATCTCCCAGCGAACATTTACCCTGACCCCCATGCCCTGCTTCTGAGTGGCAGCCACACCGATTATCGGCGCGAGTATTGCCTTCCGAACCTGATTCTGTTGTTCTTCATCTTCTCCTTCGTCGGCTGGCTCTATGAATCCGTTCTTTCTCTGGCCTACGTTGGGCGCTTCGTGAACCGAGGAACAATGTATGGGCCGTGGATTCCGATCTATGGCACGGGAGCAGTCCTGGCGCTCGTTGTCTTGCGCAAGTTCCGTGATCGCCCGTTCGTCACCTTCGCCCTGGCCGCCCTGATTGCTGGCACTCTTGAGTACACATCCGCCACGATCATCTATGTCGCCTCCGGGTTGGAGTATTGGAGCTATGCCGGGTACTTCTTCAATATCCAGGGTCGGGTCTGCCTCGAAGGCCTCCTCGTGTTCGGCATGGGCTGTCTGGCCGTCATTTACTTCGTCGCCCCCATCCTCGACACCTGGCTCAACCGGATCCCTCTCGTTCTTCGTCAGCGGATCGCGGTGGCACTGATTTCGGCTTTCGTCATCGACGCCGGATTCACCCTCGCCTTCCCCCGAGTCGGTTTCGGCATCACGTCCTAGCAGGGCATCACTCTTTCGACCCAGATGAACCCCTGTTAGTTGTTGTGTGCGACAACAATACGAGAATACGAGCCCAGAGTCGCGCCGAAAGAGTCGACCCACCCGAGCAAGCGCAAGTTCGGGAATCTGGGGACCTATACTGAAAACCGCACATGGGTTGTGCTCGGAAAGGGGAGTGTCGGCATGAATGAGATCAAGTGCCCGCATTGTGGCGAAGCGTTCACTATTGACGAGGCGGGGTACGCCGACATTCTCAAGCAGGTTCGGGACCGAGAGTTCGAGAAGACCCTCAACGAGCGTCTCGAACTCGCGGAGAGAGCGAAACGGACCGAAATCGAGCTTGCTGAGGCCAGAATCGCCGAGGCCCTGAGGGCAGAAGCTGCCAAGAAGGACGCGAAGATTCAGGACTTGAAGGCGAGGCTTGAGGCTGGTGAAATCGCCCAGAGGCTCGCCATCACCGAAGCGCTTGGGGCAGTCCAGAAGGAGCGCGACGACCTGAAGGGCAGCCTTCAGCGGGCAGAACTGGAGAAGCAATTGTCAGAGCAGTCGCTGAAGGACAAGTACGAGACGCAGATCAGGGACCGCGACGACGCGATTGAGCGTCTGAAAGACTTGAAGGCCCGGCTGTCCACCAAGATGATCGGCGAAACCCTGGAGCAGCACTGCGAGACGACGTTCAACCAGATTCGGGCCACGGCGTTCCCGAGGGCGTACTTCGAGAAGGACAATGACGCGCGAACGGGCAGCAAGGGTGACTTCATTTTCCGCGACTTGGATGAGGCTGGTCCCGAAATCGTCTCCATCATGTTCGAGATGAAGAACGAAGCGGATGAAACGGCCACCAAACACAAGAATGAAGATTTCCTCAAAGAGCTCGACAAAGACCGTAGGGAAAAGGGGTGCGAGTACGCCGTCCTTGTCTCCCTGCTTGAGCCTGACTCTGAGTTGTACAACACCGGGATCGTCGATGTGTCGCATCGCTATCCCAAGATGTACGTTGTCCGCCCGCAGTTCTTCATCCCCATCATCACCGTCCTACGTAATGCCGCACTCAACGCCGTGCAGTACAAGGCAGAGTTGGAGCTTGTCAAGGCCCAGAACATCGATATCACGAAGTTCCAGGACCAACTCGACACGTTCAAGACTGGCTTCGCCAGAAACTACGACCTTGCTTCCAGGCAGTTCCACACAGCCATCGATGAAATCGACAAATCGATTGACAGGCTGCAAAAGGCCAAAGATGCTCTGCTGGGGTCCGAACGCAACCTGAGACTCGCCAATGACAAGGCACAAGACGTGACCGTGAAGAAACTAACCCGAGGCAATCCGACCATGGCGGGGAAGTTCGCAGAACTGGAAAGCTCGAGCACGCCTGATACGGAATAGCTTGTCATCGCGGCATTTTGGATACGCGGAAGCATCCGAAGCCCTGACTCGCGCGGTCGTTTGCCCACTGACAGGGGAGCGCGACCCTAGTCCGGCGGCAGGGGCATGTCGTCTTCAGCGCTGGGGAGGTGGTCGATGTACCGGACCTGGCACGCGACTTGGGTCAGGATGTCCGTCATGAGAGAACAACTTGGCCAGCGACTCTCCGCAATCGCCCGAGTGATCTCTTCCGGCTGAAGAATCGCGTGCGAAATCTCGGTCCACGACACCCCACGACGACGTAACAAACGAATACGGCGCCCGGCACCGAACGACGGAATCTGTCCCACGCGGATCCGGCGAAGCTCCTCCACGGTGATGTCAAGAATCGCCCGAGCATGGGTGGCATGAATCTTGCGGGCATGGCCGTTGCGTCCGTACAAGAGCGTCTTCATCGCGGACTGGGACACTCCGGCGTGGAACGCCACGATGGACCACGGGACATCAGCATTGCCCGTGAGATGGTTCACGTAGGCACGAAACGGACTGGCAACAACCCAATCAGGACGCTCTTGTTCAGTGTCAGTATGGGTAGAAGTGGTCAAGGTAGACATCAGTCTCCTTCCATTTGCAGCGACACTGGAGAAGGTCATTGAAGAGGCGCATCTGTGAGCAAAAGGCAACAGGTTTCCATGTGTTACTTCGTACGTACAAAAGTAGCCAGCGCGCGCCAAACCCTCCTTGACTTCTGCTTTCGCCCTCTGATGGCCTGAAAGAATCACACAGAGTAGACTGGGGATTTCGTGGGTACACCCGCCCGCCCTGCATGCCCTGAAGAGGACCACATGGAAACCGCTGAGATTCGCCGCCGCTTTCTCGACTATTTCGAGCGACACGAGCACACCATCGTGCCGAGCGCGTCCCTGCTGTACAACGACCCGACCCTGCTGTTCGTGAACGCAGGCATGGTGCCGTTCAAGCCGTACTTCATCGGCCTTGAGCCGAGCCCGTACAAGCGAGCTGCCTCGGTCCAGAAGTGCGTGCGCACCCTCGATATCGAAGAAGTGGGCAAGACAACTCGCCATGGCACTTTCTTCCAAATGAACGGCAACTTCTCTTTTGGAGACTATTTCAAGAAGGAAGCCATCGAGTTCGCGTGGGAACTCGTCACCGGTGCACAGGCAGACGGCAACTACGGATTCGACCCCGGCAAGGTGTGGGTGACCATTCTCGCCGGAGGAGTCCACCCCGATTACCCCGACGGCGACATCGAGGCCAAGAAACTGTGGATGAGCGTCGGCGTGCCCGAGTCGCACATCCAAGCGCGCGGCCTCAAGGACAATTACTGGCACATGGGAGTTCCCGGACCCGGCGGACCATGCTCAGAGATCTACATCGACCGTGGACCGAAGTACGGCCCTGAGGGTGGCCCGGACGCGGACGAGGATCGTTTCCTGGAGATTTGGAACCTCGTGTTCCAGACCGAAGACTTGGCCGTTGTGCGCAAGAAGGATGACTTCGATGTGCGCGCCAAGCTGCCGAGCAAGAACATCGACACAGGCAACGGGTTGGAGCGCACCGCATTCCTCCTGCAGGG
>JAISJO010000012.1 GCA_031261485.1 Propionibacteriaceae bacterium
CGTGTGGAGGTGACGACGAATAATGCGACGGCCAACGGTGTTGCGGCTGATGTTGCGACCGCGTGGGCTTTCGATCAGTATGGCAACGCTGTGCCTGGTGTCGCAGTGACCTCGACGACTGGTGACGCTGACTTGACTATCGGTTCAGCCACGGTGACGACGGCTGCCAATGGTTCGGGTCCGATTTCGTACACTTCGACGGTCGCGGATGTCTATGAGGCGTCTGTCTTCTTGGGCGGTGTGGAGATTGTCTTTACTCCGCAACCTGGTTCAAGTCTTGACACTCCCGAGGGTGCTGCTTCATTGTCTTCGCCTGTGACATTGACTTTTGTTCCTGGCGTGATTGACCTTGCCCTGTCCACTCTTGTGGTGACTCCGACCACCCAGGTCGTTGGTTCTCCGGTGTCTGTGACAGCGACTCTGCGTGACGGGCAAGGCAATGCGATTCCTGGTGTCACAGTGACGTTGGGCACGACTGGCGATTCGGTGCTGGGTGTGACCTCTGGTGTGACGAATGGTTCTGGTGTCGTGGCGACCACGCTGAACGACACGAAGGCTGAGACGGTGTCTGTCACCGCCAAGGTGATCGTGAACGGTGTGGCGACGGATGTCACTGGTTCACCGACATCCGTGACATTCCTTCCTGGTGTTGTGTGTATTGATCCTTGTGAGCCTGGAGCAAATGTGGACAACGACCATCGCACTCGCGTGGAAGTCACCATTGACAACCAGGCTGCTGATGGAGTCGCCACTGACCACGCGACAGTGTGGGCTTTCGATGTGTATGGCAATGCGGTGTCGACGGTGGCCATCACGACCACGACCATCGACACGGCGCTGACCATCCCGGTGACTGCCCGTTCCTCTGCGGCCAATGGGTCCGCTGATTTCGACTACACCTCACTGGTCGCGGGCGATCATGTCGCGCGTGTGTACATCCAGGGTCAGGAAGTCATCTTCACTCCGCAGCCCGGTTCGGCCCTTGACACCCCTGAGGGCGCGGCGTCGAAGTCCAGTCCCATCACGCTGAAATTCGTGCCTGGCCCGATTGATCCCTCGCAATCCTCCTTGGTCGTCGATCCGACGACACAGACGGTTGGGGAATACGTCACGGCCACCGCGCTGGTGAAGGACGCCCAAGGCAATCCGATCCCGAACACGCCTGTCACCTTCGCCGTGACTGGCGAGGCTGTGGTGACCACGGACGGCACTGGACCTGAGGCAACGACCATTACGACTGTCACCCTGCAGGTGACGACTGGCGCCGATGGTCGGGCCGTGGTGTATGTGACGGACATTCGCGCCGAGACTATCGACGTGTCGGCTACTGTGACTGTGGCCGGTTCACAGGTCGATGTGGTCGGTTCTCCGACCGCTGTGACCTTCACGCCGGGCGGATTGTGCATCGATCCCTGTGTGCCCGATCCCGGTGTGGACAACGATCATCGTACCCGCGTCGATGTGACTGAAGACGGTTCTCTAGCTGATGGAAAAGCGACCAACGAGGTGACTGTCTGGGCCTTCGACCGCTACGGCAATGCCATCGCGGACGTGGCCGTGGACACCGACGCACTGGATTCCGCTCTGCGCATTGAGGACGTCACCGATTTGACCGGGCCAGACGGCTCGGCGACCATCACCTATTCGGCGACCACTGGTGGCGTTCACAAGGCGGCGGTGACGCTGAATGGCATTGAGGTCGTCTTCACTCCGCAGCCGGGTTCCGCTTTGGATAATCCGGCCGGTGTGGCTGCCCACTCCTCGCCTGCGACTCTGACCTTTGAGGCATTGCCTGTGGTGGTTCAGACAGGCGGTTGGGTGGCGTCCTTGGTGGATGCTCCCACGGTTGTGGGGAAGGCGTTCGTGCGCTAGGTCTTCTTGCCACGTTGAGTAGACCTGTCCCTGGTCTTGGCTGGGGACAGGTTCACTTCGTTCGGGACAGTGTCATACACCTGTGGTCGTGCGGCCGCGCAAGTCCCAGGTGTGCCCAAGTCAGGAACGCGCCAAGAACGAGTGTTTCTTCTTACTTCACTTTGACTCGAAGAGTGTCATGCCATTCCGCCCGCACGACTTTGCCGCGCGCATCGATGTGGGCGATGACGCAGGCTGCTGTGGGAAGAGTCCTGTCCTCCACGTCCAGCGCAGTGACGATGTCGGAGATGACGGGGCTATGGGTACAGATGGCTGTAGGAACCCCAGATTCTCCCACCTCGCGGGCTAGAGAAGCCACATAGTCCTGCAACCTCCCCCTGGCGCTTCCTTCGCTCAGAACGGCATCTGTGGCGATTTGTAGCCCCTCGTCATTGGCATAGGGTGTCAGGGTTTGCACGCACCTGGTCGCGGGTGAGGTGAGCAGACGTGTCGCAGCATAGGCTGTGAGAATCTGAGCTACGTAGGGTAATTGCGCCTTGCCCCTCGGCTCCAGAGGGCGAAGCCGGTCCTCGCTCTTCCACGACGCGCGGGTCGCGGCTTTGGCGTGACGGACCATGACGAGGGGAGTGGTGTCGGGCAAGGTGAGGGCCTCGGTCAGAACCGCCCGTTCATCGGCATAGGTGAGGACATTGAGGGCGTCCTCGGGGGTGTACCACTTGGAGGCATCCACTTCGGAGTCAGGACGCCGGGGCGCGCAGGTCATGGTCACGCCGACCCACCACGAGACCATCTTGGTCTTGTTCGGGATGGGATAACGGATGGGGGTCAGCGGGGCGCCCAGACGGATGAGAGCCGCGACCTCCTCGGCGACCTCGCGCACAGCGGTCTTCGGGAGTAATTCGCCGGGCTCCACTTTGCCTTTGGGAAGCACCCAATCGTCGTACGCCGGGCGGTGCGCGAGCAGAACCTCTCGTTCCGCTCCCTTCCCACGAAGGGGCACCGCGCCCGCTGCCCACACAGGGGTCTCCGCAACCGTATTCACCTTCTCACCTTACAACGTGGCCAGGACACTTCCCACCGAGCCCTGGTGCGCTCGCTGGTTGAGACCCAAGTCAGGCGGGGTTTCGCCTCAAGTCCTGACTTGCAGTATTTCCCAATGGCTCTTCTCAAATCGCAATCGGGCGTCGTGTGCCCATGAGATGGATGAGATGTTCCTGAAGGTCCGTCAGGGCCGTGCCATCCTCAGCAGTCGTCTTCTGGACCCATCCGTCCTCAGTCATCCACCAAGACGCTGTGGCCTCGTCAAAGGCCATGTCGAACAGCGACCCTACTTGTGCAATATGTGCTTCGTTACTCAACCTGACCACGACTTCCACGCGACGGTCGAGGTTGCGGTGCATGAGGTCGGCCGAACCGATGCCGACAATGGGGGAGCCGGCGTTGTCGAACCAGAACAGGCGCGAGTGCTCCAGGAAACGGCCCAGAATCGAGCGCACACGGATGTTCTCGCTCAGTCCTGGCACCCCGCCACGCAGGGCGCAGATGCCGCGTACCCACAGGTCCACCTTGACCCCTGCCTGAGAGGCCCGGTACAAGGCGTCCATAGTCGCCTCGTCCACAATGGAGTTCACCTTGAAGCGGATGCGTCCGGGCGTGCCTGACTTCTGCAGTTCGATTTCGTGCTCGATTTGTTCGATGAGACCGTTGCGGATGCCGAAAGGCGACACGAGGAGTCGGGCGTACTTCGACTGTGCCGTGAGCCCGGACAGGTGGTTGAAGAGCCTGGCTACGTCTTCGGTGATGACCGGGTTCGAGGTCAGCAGACCCATGTCCTCGTACTGGCGGGCAGTCTTGGGATTGTAATTGCCGGTGCCGATGTGGCAGTAACGCCGCAGCGAATCACCTTCGTCACGGATGACCATGGCCAACTTGCAATGTGTCTTCAGACCGACCAGGCCGTACACGACATGTACACCCGCCTTCTCCAGCTTGCGAGCCCAAGCGATATTGGCCGACTCGTCGAAACGGGCCTTGATCTCCACGAGCGCCAAGACCTGCTTGCCGGCGCGTGCTGCCTCGATGAGGGCGTCCACGATGGGGGAGTCGCCGGAGGTGCGGTACAAGGTCAGCTTGATGGCGAGAACCTGCTGATCGGCCGCGGCTTGCTCGATGAAGCGCTGCACCGACGTGGCGAAGGAATCGTAAGGGTGGTGAAGCAGGACGTCGCGTTGTTTGAGAGCGGCGAACATGTCGGCGGGCCGGGATGTCTCGACCTCGCTCAACTGCGGATTCGTCTTCGGCAGGAAGCTCGGATATTTGAGGTCTTCCCTGTCCACGTCCGCGATGGAGAACAGGCCGGTCAGGTCCAGCGGTCCCCGGATGTGGAAAATCTCGGAGGTCGAGATGTCCAGTTCCTCGGCGAGGGTGGTCAGCAACTCGGGGTCGATGCCCTCCTGCACTTCCAGACGCACAGGGGAACGTCCCACCTTGCGGCGCAGCAATTCCTTTTCGAGAGCGAACAAGATGTTTTCGGCGTCGTCCTCTTCGACTTCCACGTCCTCGTTGCGTGTGACGCGGAAGGTTGTGGAATGCAGAATCTCCATCCCGGTGAATATCGTGTCGAGATGGTTGGAGATGACGTCTTCCAGGGGCACGAAGCGCGACGCGGAGATTTCCAGGAAGCGCGGCAGGACATTCGGCACCTTGATGCGCGCGAACAAGGGAGTGTCACTGGCGGGATTGCGCAGTTGCACGGCCAGGTTGAGGCTGAGCCCTGAGATGTACGGGAAGGGGTGCGACGGGTCCACAGCCAGGGGCGTGAGGATGGGGAAGATGCGGTCGTTGAACAGTTCGTCCAAGCGCACTTTCTCCGCTTCCGTCAGGTCGGGCCAGCGCACGACAAGGATGCCCTTTTCGGCGAGTTCGGGTTGTACCTCTTCGACGAAGACTCTGGACTGCTCGGCCACAAGGTCGCGGGCGGTGGAGAGCATGACCTCGTGCAGTTCGCGCGGCAAGAGACCGGACGTCCCAGGCTGTGCCATACCAGCGTCGATGCGGCGCTTGAGGCCAGCGACACGCACCATGAAGAACTCGTCCAAATTGGAGGAGAAGATGGCCAGGAACTTGGCGCGTTCCAGCAGAGGGATTCTCTGCTTGTCACGGGCCAAATCGAGGACGCGGTTGTTGAAAGCGAGCCAACTCAGTTCGCGGTCGGAGTACCGATTCTCGGGCAGAGGCAAGTCCTCGGGCGCCACGACTTCTTCATCGGTTGCTGACTCTGCGACGGGGTTTGCCTCGGGTTGGGCTTGTTCTGCGGGTTCCGTCTGGTCCTGGATGTCTGCCTCGGGCTGGGGCTCCCCATCGGAGGTGGCCTCAGCAGTGTCAGACGAAATCTCCTCCACCAGGACTATCTGGGCGTCCTGGGCGACAGTGTCTGACTCGGCAGGAAGCGGTGTTTCGGACGTGTCCTCGAAATCTGTCTCGTCAGAGGGTTCCTCTGCCTCTTCGTCCTGGGCGGGTTCCGGCTCGTCTTCGGCCACGAGTTCTTCCGCATCATCCTGCGCGGGGGTTACCTCTTCGGTCCACGGGAACTCGGGTTCAGGGGGCACAGTCACCGCAGCAGCTTGTATGGCGGCCTTCTCGGCCTCCAGCCTGCGCGTGAAATCGTCCAAGAAGTCCCATGCCCCAAGTTCCACGGCCGGGGCGGGTTCGGGGGAGAGTTCCTCCAGTGTGTCGTCGGGTTCGTCCCAGTCCTTGAATTGAGCAGCGTTGTCCGCGCCTTCGTCGACAGGACTTTCGTCATCCCAGGTTTCCCCAGTCACCGCGTCGGGTTCTTGGCCCTCGGGGGCCTGCACCTCGTCCGCGTACGCCTCGGCATCCTCGGGCAGACCGGCGTCATCCGCAATGTCACTTTCCTGCGTGGGTGCGCTATCGGCTTCGTCAAGGTCATCGCTCACCGACGCCGGTTCGCGTTGTGCTGGGGAAGCGGACGTGACAGTGTCGTCAGAGTCTCTGAAGACCACTGGCCCCGCTTGCTCAGCCCACTTTTCGCGGGCCGACGCTTCATCCTCTTTGATCATCTGCAAAATGTCGAGTCCGCGCTGACGCAGAGACGACCACAATTCGGCCGCTGCTGCGGAGTCGGTTGATGTTTCTTCGGGCGAGAACTGCTCGTCGCTCATGGATCCTCCTTGACGTACACACTACGATAGCGGTCCTGAGGCACTGGAGGCGCACCGTACTCAGTTATTTTGCAGTGAACCTGTAACCCACGTTGCGAACGGTGCCAATAAGGGCCTCATGTTCCGGTCCGAGCTTGGCCCGCAGGCGTCGAACGTGGACGTCGACTGTGCGTGTGCCGCCGTAATAGTCGTACCCCCACACCTCCGCGAGCAACTGTTCACGGGAGAAGACGCGCCCAGGGTGGCAGGCGAGGTACTTGAGCAACTCGAACTCGGTGTACGTCAATTCCAGCGGCTCAGAATCAAGGACAACCGAGTATGCGGCCTCATCGATAGTCAGCGATCCGATTTGGATGGTCCCGGCGAGTTCTTCCTCAGGACTGGTCAACAAGCGCAGGCGGATGTCCAATTCAGCCGGGCCCACACCGTCCACGACGAAATCGTCGCATCCCCACTCGGCGGAATACGTCGCCAAACCTCCTTCGGCCAGGACGACGAGGCGCGGCACTGCGACACCGGCTGACTTGAAGAGGGAGCACACAGCTTTCGCGGACACCAAGTCGGAACGTGCGTCGATGACGACGATGTCAGCGGAGGCAGACTCGGTGAGAACTTGGTCATTGGGGGAGCGTGTCGACAAAGAATAAGGCAAGAGCGCCAAGACGGGCAGGGGGTCCGGACTTGTGGCGGGCGTGACGAGCAGCACAGCGGGCATCGAACCTCCTTCCCTCGAAAGTCCTGGCTGACTCCGCGTTCCACCATTGCCGTGGACTGAAGCCACGCTTCTTACTCGTGGCACCCGATGAACCCAACCGGGCGAGGAAACCAGTAGTTCCAACCGAACATTACCGGATATGGGTCGCGTGTGACTACATCGTGGATATTTCGGCACGGTAGTCGCTTCGCTCGCGCAGAGGCTGTATAGAGGGGTACAGGCGCGGGGGTCGGGGAGGCCATGTCCTCAAGGGTAAGATTCCTCTATGGCAACAGCGAGTTTCTGGGTGATCGTGTCTGTGGTGGCACTGCTCGGTGTCGGGCTCGTGGTCGGATTGTGGGGGCTGCTGCGCCCAGCGGCCAAGGACAAGGAGAAACATGGCCTTCGAAATTGATGCCCGTATCAACCCTGAGCTTCTGGGGATCGCCTGGATGATCGGGCACTGGGAGGGGACTGGGTATGGTCACCATCTCGGCGGCGAGGACTATTCGTACTCCGTGACTGTCGATTTCACCGAGAACGGTGGAAACTACTTACATTACATCATGCAGTTGTTCGAGACTGACGAGGAGGGGCGTCCCGTTTCGTCTTTGGGTATGGAGACTGGTTTCTGGCGGCGCAAGGCGGATGCCTCTGTCGAGGTCGTCATCGTCCATCCTGAAGGCATCGCGGAGGTGTACATCGGCACGATTTCGGGGGCAAAGATCGAACTCACGACGGATTTGGTCGCGCGCACGGTTACGGCCGAGGTGGAGGAGACCGGCGGGCATCGGTTGTACGGCAATGTCGAATCCGACCTGATGTTCACCTACGACCGAGGCACCACGGATTTCGAATTGCAGCCCTACGTGTGGGCGCGCTTGGCGAGGGCATGACCGCCGTCCTTCTCGATGCTGGCCCGGATGCGGGGCTGGCGTGGCACCATGGCGATCCCCTGCGGGAGCAGGCGTGGATGGAGGACGGCTCGGGGGTCGTGGACCTGTCGTCTCTGGACGTGCTGAGGATCAGTGGGGCTGACAGGTTGCGCTATCTTCATTTGTTGTGTACGGCGTCGGTCGAGGGGCTGTGCGCCGGGCAATCCGCGAGCGCGTACTTCCTTGATGCGCACGGGCGAATACTGTGGGGGCTGGTCTTGGTGGAGACTGGCGAAGAGGTATGGGCATGGACCGAGCCAGGGTGCGGTGCGGCACTGGCGGAACATCTGGAGAAGATGAAGTTCCGACTAGACGTGTCTGCCCAAGTCAGGCCGGATATGGCGGTCGTCTGGGTGGGTTCGTTGATCGGTCCGCCTCAGGCGATGGGAACATTGCGCGTTGGGCCGGTTGTGTGTCGGAGCGTCTTGGGTGGGTCTCAGATCGTCGTGCCCCGGTCCCAGGTTGGCGAGTATGTGGGTTCCGGGCGGCGCGTTGGGCTGTGGGCGTATACAGCATTGCGCATTGCTGAGGGAATCGCTCGCGTGGGTGTGGACACCGACGAACGCACCATCCCCAACGAGTTGGGCGTCCCTTCCTCAGAAGTGTCAGTTGACAAGGGGTGCTACCCCGGCCAAGAAACAGTGGCGAAGGTACGGAATCTAGGCGCGCCCCCCAGGAAGTTGGTACGGCTCCATCTCGACGGTTCGGGCGAGGAGTTGCCCGAAGTTGGGGCGGATGTCTGGGAATGTGGCGCGGATGTTGGTGTGTCTGGGTCCGTGGCCAGCAAGACTGGGCAGGCAGCGAGTGGCGAGTCGGGTGACCGTGAGATTGGGTCGGTGGCAGGCGAGTCGGGTAGCGAGAGTGGGTCGGGAGTGGCAGGCACGTCGGGTCACTGCGAGACTGGGCAGACGGCGGGAGGCGCCGCAGGTGACGGAGTCGGGAAGGTAGTGGCAGGCGCGTCGGGCAGCGAGGACGCGGATGTGTTCAAGCCGGCGGCCAAGCCCGTGGGTCGGTTAGGGTCGGTCGCGTATCACCACCGCTTAGGCCCCATCGGACTAGCACTCCTCGACCGAAAAGTTGAGGACAAGGGAACCGTCATGGTCGGCGATATCCCGGCCACGGTCGAAGTACTAGTTCACGTCGAGGCCCGGGCGGTGTCTCACTCTGTGAGAACAAACCTATCCTTGGGCCGCAGATAGAGGACAGAATAGAGTCGGCGGAGATTCTAGGACCCATGCCCGGAATCTCCGCCGCTGGGGAAGCACCCCCCCAAGACAGGCGACTACTTTACTATCCGGGCTCACCATCATCTTGTGTGGCACCAGTCAGCGGCGCGATGAAGTTGGAGAAGTCCTCAACTTCCAGAGCCCATGCCAGCGCCCAGAGCGTGCCCACACGTGCGTCACCTACCCCTCGTCGGCCGCCCAGTAGTTCGATGACCGTCGAGCGGTCCAAGCCCGAGCGACCAGTCAGGTCTGCTATCGAAAGGCCCTTGTCTCGCTTGAGGGCTTGGACATGCTCTCTCCAAGCCGTCCAGTTGAGCGGAGGCGGAGGAAACAGGCCTGCTGGGCCATCGGCGGCACTGGCTCGCCGTGTGAAATAGTGGGATTTGTCCGACACCCATCTAGCTCAATATAGTATTGCTTTGTTGGGAGTGGGATTTATCCCACCTCCATGGTTGCGGGGGTCCCCAAGCGGGCATTCCAAGGCCATCCATTTCCATGCAAAGGAGCTGTACCCATGGCGGACATCAACATCATCAACTTCTATGACGAACTCGGCCTTGACCGGGACGCCAGCGTCGCAACAATTCAAGAGGATCTGAAGAACCTCAAGACGCAGTTGGCCAGCAAGGTCTCCCGGCCATCGAGTCAGCAGGACAAGTGGAAGCGCCAATTGGAGTTGGTTGAGCAAGCAGAAGCCGCCTTCAAGGACGAAGACTCCCGTGAGAGATACAACATCGAACTGCGACGGGCCGGGACGACCGAGGAAGCCCAAGTTGTCGACTGGACAACGAGGGCGTGGAACTACTATTTCATCCGAGATTTCGGCGCAGCCCTTGTTGCTGCTCGCAAAGCCAAGGAACAGGCCCCAAATCAGCCCATGCCCTATGTGGTGTCGTCTTGGATCCAAATCACAGAGAAAGAACTCAAGCGGGCCAAGCAAGATGCGGATGAAGCATTCGTCCTCGATGAACTGACCACCGACTCGGTTGATGTGCAATTCGTTCGCGGTGCCGTGTATTTCCTGTTGGGCGACTATGACAGGGCTCTCACCAGTTTTGACCGTGCACTGGCGAAAGCCAGCAAGGACGAGAAGCCTGAGGTTTACTGGTGGCAAGGTCGAACCTACGAGGCGATGAAGTCGCACAAGCTGGCATACGAATCCTGCATGAATGGTCTTTCATTGGGTGTGGACATCGTGCCAACGCTCAGGGATGGATTGGACAAGCTCGCATCTGACTCGATCAACCATCTATGCAATGATGGTAGCAATGCGGATGAAAGCATAGCGCAATACACGCAGCGTTCTCAGGACGTCTCTTCGGGCGCCGCATATGTGAGTTCCAAACAACGACTTGTTGGCAATATCGATGAGAATCTCGGACGTTGCAGGAACCTCCAGGTTGCCAAGGACAAAGTGGCGGGGCTGAAGAAGAAGATCAAGGACCTCGAACAAACAATCAAGACCCTCGGCGACGTAAGGGACGCAACAGGCGCTCAACCGGGTTTTCCGCTCATCGCAATTGGGGCAGCTATCGTCTTCTTCTTCATCATGATTGGAGTGTTCCAAGTTTCAGGAGGTGCCGGGTTCTTCCTGCTCTTGGTTGTTGGCGCCATCGTCGCCTATGTAGTTGTCAGAATCAACAAGCGTTCCCAATGGACGCAAGTCAGAGATCTGTTCTCGTCTTCACAAGCCCGTCTGGAGTCAGCTCACAAGGAACTTGGAACCGTGAACAAGGAACTCAATTCAGCGCAATCCGCGATTCCGCCTCTCACCACGCCTATTTGGCTCCAAATTTAGGGCAGCGCCATGGGGTCCTCGCTTCTTCTGGTGGCTGAGACCGTCACTCTGGGGTCGGTTCGAGTTCCACTCCTGGGTGCTGGAAACATCTGGGTAGAAGACTCCCTGGTGGACGGCGCGTCTATCGGTTTGACGCAGTCCATCATGCAGAAAGCATTGGCCGACACTGCCCCGGGCCAACTGGAAGTCATTGTCTTTGATGATGGGCTGTCAGGACTGGCATCACCATTTTGGCCCCTCAACTCCGCTGGGGAGAAGATTCTGAACATCCTGAACGACGAGCAGGATTTCAAGTCGACTCTTCGCTTCCTGAGAGACCACGTACAGGGTGTCAAGAACGTCATGCAGGGTCTGACTCCTAGCCTCGTGCAGTTCCGGACCCAGGTTGACTACCCCGTCGAGGGATACAAGTTGGTCGTCGTTTCCACAGACTTCTCTGTTCTGGACGAGGAGACCCAAACTCAGCTTGGGATTTTGCTCAAAGCCGGTCCCGTTGCGGGTGTCTCGTTCCTGATTCACTCCATGACGCTCGGGGCGAATCCGTATGTCATCGCAATGTGTGACCACATGACCGTCAAGCATGGTTCCATCGAACGGGACAGTGAAGACGCGATAATTGCCTGGAGTCCGCCGAAGCCTGCTGAGTTGATTGCATCTTCACAACAAATCGCAACGCGGCTCGCATCGACGAAGATGGATCCCATCGCCTTCACTGACATTCAACCGACAGACCGGCGGTGGGCAAGCAGCAGTGAGGATGGTGTCACCTTCGCCATCGGGAAGTACGGACTCCAGACGGTCGAAGTGACTCTGGGGGATGAACTGAACCAGCGGCACAACATGCTGGTCACTGGCGCGGTGGGTCAAGGCAAGTCAAACTTGATCTCGGTCATCATTCATAGTTTGTGTCAGAGGTACTCCCCTCAGGAAGTTGAGTTGTACCTGCTCGACTTCAAAGAGGGAGTGACCCTCCAGGCGTTCTTCAATGAGGTCACCGGAGAGTACCTTCCCCAGGCCAGAGTGCTCGGCTTAGAAGCGGATAGGGAGTTCGGGCTCAGCGTCTTGCGGAACCTGTTTGACATCTACAAGACGCGGATGAAGACGTTCAAAGCCTCTGGAGTTCAGAGCATTCGCCAGTATCGACAGCTTCATTGCGACGTGGACATGCCCCGCATCGTCGTCATCATCGATGAGTTTCAGATGATGTTCTCTGAACGAGACAGGGTCTCGGACGAGATCGCTGACTTGCTTGTCAAGGGGGTGCGACTATTCCGCGCCTGTGGCATTCACATTATCTTGGCCTCGCAGACTATCGGCGGCAACATGTCGCTGATGGGATCTACGGGCGAAGGTCTGTTCGGACAAGTGCCAGTCCGTGTTGCGCTGAAGAACTCTCTCGCGGAGTCTCACGCGACCTTGGGCGACAAGAACGATGCAGCAGCGCATCTTCGGGCGCGCGAGGCCATCGTGAACTTGGACTATGGTGACGTATCGGCAAATAGGAAAACATCCGTCGCCTTCGCTGACGAGGCTGTGCTGGCCCCTTTGCGCTCCTCTTGGTGGTCCAACTCGCACAGCGTTGCCCGTCCGCCCTACGTCTTTGTCGGCGAGCGTCGTCGTTCTTTGGCTGACGATCTTGACCGTCTGGCCAAACTGAAGCAACGAGAAGTCCCAGGGTTGTTGCTAGGTTCGCGCATTGAAGTGGACGCGCAACCGTTGGAGCTGCCGTTCGGACGTGATATTGGTCGCAACGTCGCCATCCTGGGGTCGGGCGATGCCGTGGCTGAGATTGTGAATGCCTGTCTGTCGCTCGCGGTACAGCAGCCTAGTACTACCCTCATCATCCTGGATTTCCTCGAAAACAGTGGCTCGTGGCAGGAATCCCGTTCCACTTTCATCCATGCTCTCCAGGCTGTTGGGGTGACTGCTGAGATTGTGGACAAGGCTGCCGCGTCAGAGCGCACCACTGACCTCGCCCTTGGCCTTCAGGATCGATCTGATCCTGGGGATGTTGTCGTCGTTGGTCTTGGACTTGACCGCTGGCGGGACATTCCGATGGAGTTCCAGGATCTCGTCAAGACCGGCCCATCGGTTGGTGTCCACGTTATCGGCTGGTGGCTCAAGATGGATTCATTCCGCGAACACATTGGCTATGGCGGCGAGAGCTTCTTCGACATCCGCCTCGCTTTGCACCTAGACAGTCAGTCGGCGAAGCAACTGATGGCTGATCCGCTCTTGGAGTGGCATCCAATCGACAACAGGATGCTTGTTTGGGACTCTTCTGAGTTGGCAGAGGCCATTCGTGTCATTCCGTATTCGGTGTTTGATTCGGATACAGCCTCCAGGATCGTCAAGCGAGGCTGAGATGAAGAGCGAGCGTGACTTTGAACTTGATCCAGGTGCGACGGGCGAGACACAGCCTCCTGTTTCTGCTCCTGACCCCCTGGGCGAGACTTCCACAGTCCGCCTCGGCGGCACTGCCCTGGACTTGAACTCCGCGCGCCTCGAATCCGCAGCCTCCGAGATAGGCGGAATTGCCACGGCAATGGGCCAGGCTAGCGGCTCGCCAGATATCTCTTCGTCAGGTGACAGTCTCAGTGCTGCGGTTGACGCGCTCACCGACAGTGCGAAGTCTCTGGCGCGTTCCACTCACGAGGAGCAAGGCGATGTCGCACTGGCGGAGGCGGTTGCCATGGCCGAAAGCACATCTGACGTCAAGGCTGCCCATTCGGGCTTGGCCACACCTCATACAAGAGAAGGAGGAGGGATGTCTCTCCAAGACACCATCGCGCAAATCGCGTCATTGCAGAGGGCGATTCAAGACCAGACCAGGCTGATCAACGATTTCCAGAGGAGCAATCAAGAGACCATGCAGATGGTTCGCACGGAATTGAAGGGTAGCACTAAGGGTTACGACCAGCAGATGGTGAATGCTCTTTCACAGGCGGAATCGTCGCTGAGATCGTCATTGTCGGCTCTGCAGCAGGCATCGGCAGCGCTTGACCGCGTCAAGGCAATCTAGGGCCAAAGAGAGGAAATACCATGGCATCCATTCAAGACATCGCGAATGCAGCACATCGAATTGGTCAGGCATCCAAGGAGGCGCAGATGCGAACTATGTCCTGCGCGGACACCCTGAAAACTCATTCCTCAGCGCTGGCAGCGGCCGTCCGTGGCTCACACAGTGGCGAAGACGCTGTCAGACAAGTCAATCAGGCTGAGCGCGCAGCTCGGGAGTGTGCGGCACGACTGCTGACTCTTCAGTCGTCCATCGACCGGTTCGTGCAAGACCTCGTGAAGTAGGCCAACATCATGGGCTGGGTTGTCGATCAGAATACGCTTGGACTTCGCAATGCGGCTGTCAATAGGTTGGAGCATGTCCTTGATCAAACTGTCTACGCCCAAGGTCGTGGCAAGCAGGTCGAAGGCGGAACTCGCTCAGTGATGGGCACGGGCCATTCTGACGGCGACCGTGTCACTCAGGACGTACTTCAAGCACTTGCCTGCCTGGAACGGGCGCAGTCAGCCATCCATTCTGCGATAGCTGAAGTCAAACAGGTCAATGTCATGATTTGGGTGCCAGACTGATATGGATGCGCTTCAAGACGATGCCAACGTCATCCATGTGCTTTGCTCGGATGTGCGCCAGATAACCCCGCTCGCTGAGGAAATGTTGTCCTGGCTCAGCGACGCACTGGACAATCTTCGAGGGATTGGAGATGCCCATGCCCGCAACGCGGAGAGCGACGTCAGGAACGCTCAAGCTGAACTGCGGCAGGTCATTTCCGCCTGGCTCAGCGACTACGTACGGCGAAGTGAAGACCTTTGCCGACGAATCACGGCGTGAATAGCGAACGTAATGAAAGGAGGCTCTGATGGGGCTTTTTGGAGGTAAGAAAGGGACGACTCAAGACTCACTCGGGGTGAGTCTTCCTGCGCGGGTCGACGTGGCGGAGTTCTTGGGGCGGCCAGGTGTAGTCACTGTTCGACTAACGGATGGCCCAACGTCTGACACGCGAGAGCTCGTCGAAGAGTTCAGACAGCAAGGACTTGCCGAGGTGACGGCATTGATGCTAGATAGCGAGAGGGTGAAAGACTCTGAACTGATTGCTTTGGTTGAAATGGAAACGCGCGAACTGCTCGAGGAGCACGGGTACACCGCTGCCCATGTGAGGGTTCTGTACGGATAGAATGCCCTCATGACGGTGACTGCTTTGATTGATGAGGCCGTTGGGTTGCGAGTGCGCGAGAAACTCGACCTGATTGAGGCAGTGTGGCAATCGTTGCAGTCTGCCGATGATATTCCCGACGAGGTTGAACTAGAGGCTGCCCGACGGGCCTTGCGCGAATACCAGTCAAACCCTGAGCGTGTCCCAGCTTGGGACACCCATTGGGAAAAACTGAACCTAGTCATGAGTGTTGCGGGAGTTGTACATTCGGGCCGGACATTGACGGATGCCGATGTGGATCAGATTCTTTGGGAGGAAACCACCGAGCGGCATGCCTAGGGCCGTTCTCGGCACCATTGCTGACCTACCTCTCGGATTGGCCGCTAGCGCCGTAGGGTAGTAGACAATGACGCAATGAAGTCGGCGGAGATTCCAGGACCCATGCCCGGAATCTCCGCCGCTCATTCTCTCTCGGGGAGCCGAAGCCGGTACACCCTAACCTGTGGCCAGCGCGAACTGGGAGTTGTAGATGTCGGCGTACACCCCACCCATTGCTTGTAGTTCTTCGTGGTCGCCGGTCTCGACGATGTCTCCCGCGTCCATGACCAAGATGCGGTCGGCGTCGTAGATTGTGGACAACCGATGTGCCACCACGAAGGATGTACGTCCGTTGAGCAACCTCTTCATCGCGGACTGGATGACCATTTCCGTGCGACTGTCCACGTTGGAGGTCGCTTCGTCCAGAATGAGGATTTCCGGGTCAGAGACGAACGCCCTGGCGATGGTGATCAACTGACGCTGACCTTGGGAGATATTGTCCGCTTCCTCATTGAGGATGGTGTCGTAGCCGTCGGGCAGCTTGGTGATGAAGTCGTCTGCGTAGGCAGCCTTGGCCGCCGCGTGGATTTGCTCGTCGGTGGCGGACTCATTGCCATACTTGATGTTGTCGTAAATCGTGCCGGAGAACAGCCAGGTGTCCTGCAAGACCATGCCGATGCGTGACCGCAACTCGTCAGGAGTCATGTTGCGGGTGTCCACGCCGTCGATGCGGATGCTGCCACCTTTGATGTCATAGAACCGCTCCAGCAGGTTAATGAGCGTGGTCTTACCAGCCCCAGTGTGACCGACGATGGCGATCATTTGTCCAGGCGCGACGTCGAGGCAGAAGTCATGCATCAACAGATCATCACCGTAGCCGAACTGCACATGGTCGAAACTGACCTTGGCCGGGTCGTCGGTGTCGTTCGGGTAATCCTTGGGCGCGTCATCCATCTCTTCGGCGTCCAAGACCTCGAAGACACGCTCGGCGGAAGCCAGCATGGCCAGCACATTGCCCCAACTTTGCAGAATCTTCATGATCGGCTGTGAGAAGCCGGAGGAATACTGGAAGAAAGCGGTGATGTCGCCAATGGCGATTTGGCCCGAGATGACCTTCAGGGCTCCGATGACTGCGATGAGGACATAGACAATGTTGCTCCCGAGGCTCATGGTCGGCATCATCGTGCCACCCAGGAAACGGGCTTTCCGCCCTTGTACCACCATTGTTTCGTTGCTGCCATCGAACTGCTTCAATATCGCTTCCTCGCCGTTGAACGTCTTCACGACCGCGAAACCCTGATAACTCTCTTCAATGTTCGTGCTCAACTCGCCCAGCCCTGTGTAATACGCGGTGGTGTACTTCTTCGCCGCCGGGGTGATCAGGCCCATCAGAATGAGGCTGAACGGGATGATGGCGGCGGTGATGAGTGTCAGGATCGGAGAGATCAGCAGCATCATGGTCAGATACCCGACGAGCAGGATGACACTAGAAATAAGGGTGGTCAGGCTTTCCTGCAGGTTGGTCACGATGTTGTCCACGTCGTTGGCCGCGATCGACATGAGATTGCCGTTCGTGTGCTTGTCAAAGTACGAAACCGGCACCTTGTTCATCTTGGCTTTCAACTCCTTGCGGAGTCTGTACGTCGCCTTCTGCGCCACTAAGACCATGAGCCGTTGCTGGAGGAAGTTGGCCAGGAATATGCCCACGAAGAGCAGCGCGACCGTCAGCAAGATGGCCAGCAGGGCATGGAAATCGATGCCTTGTCCGCTGCGGATGCCTTCGAAGATGACCGTGACGGCGTCGCCGGTGCGCTTCGGGCTGTACACCTGCATGACCGTTCCAGCGATGGTGGCGACGAAGGCTAGGACGATGAGGAGGACATTCTTCTTGGTGTACCCGGCGAGTCGCTTGATTGTCGCCCAGGCGTTCTTCGGCTTTTCGTTCTCCTTGCCGAAGTTGGGGTCCTTTTGGCCGAAGACCTTCTTGCTCGGCTCTTTCTCTTCTTTGTCTTGTTCCTTGCTCATGCCACTGCCACCTCTTTGAATTGAGAATCGATAATTTCTTGGTACATCGGGCAGGTCTCCACAAGGTCATTGTGCGTTCCCAGCCCGGCGATCTTGCCGTTGTCTAGGACGGCGATCAGGTCGGCGTCCATGATGGTGCCGATGCGTTGTGCCACGATGACGGTGACGGCGTCGGCCACTTTGGCCTGCATGTCGCGGCGTACCTCAGCGTCGGTCTTGAAATCCAAAGCCGAGAACGAGTCATCGAAGATGTAAATGGCCGCGTCCTTCAACAGGGCTCGGGCGATGCACAATCGCTGTTTCTGACCGCCGGAGAAATTACCGCCGCCCTTCTCGACTTCGGCGTCCAGTTCCTTGTCGAGCATGGAGACGAACTCCGTGGCATGGGCCATGTCGAGGGCCGCCCAGATTTCGTCGTCCGTGGCGTCGGGCTTGGCCGTGAGCATATTGGACCGAATCGTGCCAAAGAACAAGGTCGACTTCTGTGGGGACAAGCTTACCAATTCGTGCAAGGTCTCTTGCCCCAAGTATTTGACGTTGGTGCCGCCCACCTTGACCGCGCCCTTCTCGACGTCGTACAACCGGGGAATCAGATTGACCAGGGACGTCTTGCCATCGCCTGTGCTGCCGATGATTGCCAGTGTCTGACCAGGTTCGACGGTGAAACTAATGTTCTCCAGAGTCTTGCGCGCCGCCCCCTCGTAGCGGAAGTCCACGTCCTCGAAAGCCAGGGTGCCATCGTGGACGTCCTCGCAATACTGGGGGTCATTGATGCTGATGGGCATGTCCAAAACCTCGTTGATGCGCCGTGCCGACACCTGGCCACGCGGGATGTCGAAGAGAATATTGGTCAGCATGGCGAAGCCCATGAGGATCTGGACCGAGTAGCTGATCGCCCCCATGATCGCCCCGACTTGGATGCTGCCCGACTGCACGCCAACGCCGCCGACCCACACGACCACGAGAGTGGCCAGGGAGACCAGCATGGTCACGATAGGGATGGCGATGCTCATGATGGTGCCAGCGGAGATGTACGCCTTGGTGTATTCCCTGTTGACGCCGTTGTACTTGGTGAACTCGTCGTCCTGCTTGCCGAATGCGCGGATGACCTTGACGCCGGTCAGACCCTCGCGGAAGAACTGGTTGAGCTTGTCCATCAGAGATTGCATCTTGGTGTAAAGCGGGGATGCGAAACGGTAAATGATGTAGTACGAGACCGCCAGGAAAGGAATCGTGCACAGGAAGATGAGTCCCAGAACCGGGCTGAGCAGGGCCGTCATGATGATGCCACCGACCAGGGAGATGGGGGCCATGATCATGAACTTCAAGCCCATCTCGACCAGGGTTTGTACCTGGGTGACGTCGTTGGTATTGCGGGTGATAAGGGAAGACGTCCCGAACTTGTCGAA
>JAISJO010000074.1 GCA_031261485.1 Propionibacteriaceae bacterium
GTGTCCGGATGATCGGAACCCAACACCCGCTCCCGGTCAACCAACGCCGCCTCAAACAAAGAGATCGCCTCGCCCAAACGCCCAGCCGACTCGTATGCGCCAGCGAGGTTGTTACGCGACGCCAACGTGGACGGATGATCGGAACCCAACACCCGCTCCATGTCGGCAAGAAACATAGAGAGGGAAATCGGCGTGTATGGGTCTTGTAGTTCGTTCGCCACATAGATGGCTCTTGACGCAACGGCAAGCAGGTCCGGTTCGTCGAGGAGACTGCTAGAACCAGTCTGTGTGTGCACAGCAAGCAACTGCGCGCCCAGCGCCGCGATCATTGCTCGCTTGTCCATGTAGTCACACGTGTCATTGAGCACATTCACACCCGCAAGCACTGCGATTGCCGCCCGCACAACATCCTCACCCGGGCTGTCCTCCCCGATGACTCGGCTCTTCAAGCCGTGAAGATACACCTGCGAACCATCAGCCGCCTTCTCCACCACGTGGCGCGCGACGAGCTCACTCACCACATCTTGGACAACATCCCCGTCCTCCCCAAGAACAGACAGCCATACCCTCGGAACCCCCGATTCGGCGAGAACGGACAAAGCTTGCAGCACAGCCAAAGCAGCCTGACCCTGTTCAGGAGCTTTTCGAGTACAGGCGTCCACAGCATCCTGATAGCCCATTCGCAGAGCCTTGTCCACAGTCAAACCATACGGATCCCCTTCAGGATGCTGCATGACGCTTGACAACTCGTCAGCACCCGCGAGCGCGTCTGCGTAGACAGCAAAGGTGGAGTGGCCACGACCGTTGATAACCTCCGCCGCCTGAGTTAGTGCCACCGGTAGCCTGCCCAGATCCTTGGCTAGCAACGCAGCACCCTCGGGGTCCGGCAAACCCGTCACCTCAACAAGGAACTGAACCGCCTGCTCCGCAGTGTAGACACCAACCTCGACCGGCACCCCTGTCGTCGTCACGCTCTGCGTTGTGGTTACAACAACCCTCGTTCGTGGCCCTCCTGGCAGCAGGCCATCCAAATCACTCATGTTCTCAACGTTGTCAAACACCAGCAACCGATAGTCATCGCCATTAGGACCGGTCGTGTTGAGCCGCGCCACCAACCTTTTCGCAGCAAACTCAGGCTCCGCGTCTAGCTCCACGATTCCGGCCGTCTTGGCGATCTCAGCTAACCCATCGATGGCCGCAGTCCGATTGGGAGCTGCAACCCACAACACGAACGACCACTCGACAGTCGTGGACGCCGCACACTCGTCCGCATACTTAGCCGCCAACTGAGACTTACCTGTCCCACGCTGCCCCTGCAAAGCACACACGGTCACCACACCAGCAGGGTCAAGAGCATCTTTCAGTCTCGCCATCTCATCCCGAGACACAAAATGCGACACCACAATAGGTCGAGAGCCAGCAACCAATGGGTGCGTCGAGGTGAGTCCCATGACCTAAGCATAGGCGCTCAGGAAAAGGGCGTATGCGTCGACGGCTTGTTGCAGCGCGACTGCGCTGTCTTGGTCTGGCTGGGCAGTGTCCTCGAAGAGATGTACGGAGATGGGGACGGGTTGGTCTGGTTTGAGTCGGCGCAGGGTTGATGGCGGGGCGCCTTGCCACACTCCGGACACCACACCGTCAACTAAGACGGTGGGCTTGAAGATGCCATTGTTGCCTGGGCAGATGGCTTGTACGTGGCGAGAGGGAAGCATCGCGGTGCGGTCCGAGTACCCCAAGAGGTATTCGTCGAATGCGGGGGTGAGCAGAACGGATGGAACAGTTCGGACGGTCTGGCTGGAATCCTCGTCGAGCAAGTCGGGTGCCACCCAGTACGTCCGCCCATCGTCGCCCGGAACGGCCGCCACCCGATCCCCCGCGTCAGCCAAACCTTCCCTGACAAGGCGTTTCGGAGCTCCCGCCCACCAGGTCAGGTCTTCCTCGGTCGCGGGACCGTGACTGGCGACATACCGTGAGGCTAGTTCGGCCCAGGCTTCTGCGCCCTCCAAGCGGCGTGGGCGAGCAATCCACTCATCGGCGAGGACCAAGTGGTGCTCGCCCTCCTTTATCGGCCCGAACACAAGGATGCCTGTTTGCGCCAGGAACCAAGTGATGTGGTACTTCCAGCCTGGGCGCCAGACGAAGCCGCGTGCAGTCATCTCGTCTGCCAGGTCGTCACGGCTCAGGGAGCGCCCGCCAGACAAGATATCTTCTATGAGGCTGTGCGCTTGGTTGATGTCGGAGGCTGTGAGCCCGAGTTGTCCGTGGCGACGTTTCAGCGCAGATTCGGCGGTCAGTCGAGGTGCATTGAGCGCTGTTATCCATCCAATATCCTCGGAAGCGACGACATGCAATGTTCCACGCATCGGCCATCCACGTACAAGCCCTCCAGAGGTGAAAGCCTCCTCGACAAGGGTTTTCGTCGCCCCACTGCGTATCCCCAGCGCCCACAAACTTGCCTGAAAATCCTGCGCTTGCAAAGCTAGAAGGTGCCGCCCCACGTCCTCCGGAGTGAGACTCTCCCCCGGATATGAGGTCAATCGCAGGGCACGCAACCGCAGTCGGATGAGGTCGCGGGGAGACAGTGTTGTCATAGTTCACAGTCTAGGAGCCATGCTCGCCGGGTGCGATGTTACGTGTTAGACACACTGACCAACGCATCTCGTCGACCCCGGCCAAGTCGCAGGATGACCGCTAACGTTGCCGATAGTCACTCTTCCCACAGGCGAGAGCAGTCTTCGAACAAAGACCCTCCTGACTAGGAAAGCTCTCTGACCTCGGTGGCTTTATCGGTCAGAAAGAAGGCCGGAATAGCCAGGAGGACTAGGACAATGCACGCTACCAGGAAACCGAGTTGGTACGCCGTGGTCAGGGCGCCGACATCGGCCCCCACGTGGGTGCGCACGGACATGGCGACCACTGTGGCGAGCACTCCTGAGCCGAAGGCACCGCCCAGATTCTGAATCATGCGGGTGGCGACGCTGGCGGAGGCGACTTGGGCAGGAGCCATACCCATGTAGGCGTCCGACATGAGAGGCATGGTGATACCGCCGATGCCGATACCCCTCACGAACAGAATCAGCGCGAGCAGCCAATAGGGTGTGGCCGAGGTGATCCAGATGAGCGGCAGCGAACCAGCCAGCGAGATAGCCAGGGATACCAGGACCACTTGTTTGGCCCCGATCTTGTCGATCATCTTGCCGATAGTGGGGCGCGCGGCTAGCATACCGACACCCATGGGCAGAAGTGCCAGGCCAGCCAGCACCACGGAATAGGCGCGTACATTCTGGAAGAACAGCGGCAGCAAAAGCATGGGCCCGTTGGTGGCCAGACCGGCCAGGAACAAACCGATGCTGGCTGCGGTGAAGCTGCGTACCCGGAACATCTTGAGTGGCATGACTGTGGCGTCGCGGCGCATTCGGTCATAGAACACGTAGGCCACCAGCCCAGCCAACGCCAGGCCGACGAAGACGATGGTTCGCGCGTTCACAAAAGAGGCATGGACGGCGGCCCCAGTCAGACCGTAAATCGAACTGACGGCGATGGCGGCCAGCAGAAGGATGCCGATCCAGTCCATGCGGGCACCCGAGTCGATCGGTTTGTCCGCCGGAAGGGCAACCTGGACACGCCACAGGCCAATCGCGCCGAAAACAACGTTGATGAAGAAGATCCAGCGCCACGAACTGTATTCGACGATGACGCCGCCCACCACGGGACCCAGAATCGGCCCGATGATCATGGGTGTTCCCACCACCGCCATCAGGCGGCCCAGCGATTCTTTGCCCGCCGTACGAACGAGCAATGTTGTCATCAAGGGGATGATGATTCCGGCGCTGAGGCCCTGGAACACGCGGAAGACCAACAGGCTGCTCTCACTCCAGGCACAACCTGCCAAGACGCTGGTCAGGACAAAGGCTAGTTCGGCGATCATCAGGAGCTTCTTGCCGGACACCTTGTTCATCAGCCAACCAGCCAGAGGAACCGCCGCAGCGAGAGCCAGCGCGTACCCGGTGACGACCCACTGGATGGAGTCGAGGGGCGCCTGAAAATCAATACCCAGTTGGTTGATGGAGATATTGACCATTGTCGTGTCCAGCAAGGGAGCCATCGCTGCCAGCGCGATTGCCCAAGCTGCCCTCGTGATATGCGACGGCAACTTGCCTGTCGATGCGGGAGTCGTGGCAGGAGACTCAACGGTCTTTTGCTCTCTGGCACTTTTCATCATCTTCACCTTCCATACCTAAGGGCAAGAGATTAGGTACATATCGTCCCTAATTTCATCCTTGGGCGACATTACACCCACATATTCCGATTCGCAATAAGGCACATCGTGTACTGTATGAGGTGAACGCACACTGGCAGAAACAGGAGAGGAGCCATCGATGACCACTCGCCGGAGAGGGGACGTCCTCAACGAAGCCATCTTTGCCGCCACTTTGGACCTTCTCCAGGAGCGCGGGTACGCCGCCGTGACCTTCCAAAGGGTCGCGCAGGCGGCCCGTACCTCGCGCTCGGTCCTCTATCGATCCTGGTCGAGCCCGTTCCAGCTCATCGTCGACGCGGCCCGGTGGCAGGCAACGGCCTCCCACAACGGTCTGACAATGGCGGATCGCGTGTACGACACCGGAAGCCTGCGGGGCGACCTCCTGGCTGCCGCGAAAGACTTCATCGACACCACGTCGTACTACTCAACCCTCATGCTCTCGACCATGTTCTATGGACTGAGCCAGGCCGAACCCGACGAGATACACACCCTGTACGAGCAGATCACGGCCTCCAACCTGATCATGATGGGCCGCATCGTCGAGGCAGCCACCCTCCGCGGCGAAATCACCCACCGCGTGTCCGACCGCGCCAAACTCGTCTTCTTCGAGATACTGCGTTCCCACGCCCTGCTCCTGCGCGAACCCTTCACCGAGACCGACCTCGAAGAAATCATCGACCAAGTGGTCCTCCCCGCCATTTTGGCCGTTCCCAGAACATAGCACTGGCGCGACAAACGAGCCAGGAGCTTCAGAACAATAGCCACGATATAGCCACTCACCCTCTTCAGCTGCCCTCGTTTTTGAGGGGTGACTAGGGGTAACCTCTGGTGGGCGACACTGGGTTCGAACCAGTGACCTCTTCGGTGTGAACGAAGCGCGCTACCACTGCGCCAGCCGCCCTAAGAACGTGTCAATCTTAGACTGCTCAGCCCGGTGCGTCCAGTTCAGTCGTCCCCAGTCTGAGATACCAACTCGAGCACGGCCTCGCCGAAAGACTCCAGTTTCACCTTGCCAACACCGGAAATACCTGCAAGGTCCGTCAAGGATTGGGGGCGCTGCGACGCGAACTCGCGCAGGGTCGAGTCGTGGAAAATGACGTACGCGGGCACTGACCTCTCGGCAGCGACACTGGCGCGCCATGCACGGAGTTTCTCGAACAATGCCTGCTCATCCGATGTCGGCTCGGCGATGGACACTTGTTTGCCACCCGAGGAACGCGGTGTTTTCGCTTTCTTGGTACGCCCGAGGGCGACGTCTGTGCGCAGAGGCACTTGGACGTGGCCACGCAGCACTTCCCACCCGGCCTGTGTGACGACGAGAACTCCATGTCCACCCGGCCCGATTTCCAACTCACCCCTGGCGAGCAACTGACGTACAACCGCCCGCCACTCAGCATCACTCAACTCTTCGCCAATGCCGAAAGTAGACAGACGATCATGGTGGAAACTCTCCACGCGAGCCGTCCTGTTGCCTCGTACAATGTCGATGACATGGACCGCGCCGAAGTGCTGGTGGCGTTCGCGGTCCAAACGAACGATGGTGGACATGACCTTCTGTGCGGATACAGTCCCATCCCATGTCTTGGGCTGTGACAAGCAGGTGTCACAGTTGCCACAAGGTTCAATGTGCTCACCAAAGTAAGCCAGTAGGTCTTG